>JAGCUM010000128.1 GCA_017962865.1 Spirochaetales bacterium | reverse complement strand
TGGGTGTCTCCTGCAAAGAGGTATTTGACTCCTCCGAAAATATCGATCTGGATACTCGTATCCTGGAAAACCAGAAGGTCTTCAGGCAGAACGGTGATTCCGGCCTCCAGATTCAGCATGGGGAAATAATGCTCGCCTTCAGACATATATGACGGAAGTGAAATCGCCCCACCCATCGCTTCATCATCAAGCTGATTCATCAGAAGGAATATCTTGTAGACCTGGATGCCACCCGTCAGCTCGATATAAGGTGTGATGAATCCGGATGCAAAACTGGGAAGATTGAACTTGGCACCGATGGCAAATGAGGAATACTCGCGTTTCATTCTGTCGACCTTGTTCAGGTCAGCGACCATCTCCCCTTTCTTGTCAATCGGGTTTCCGCCGAGATAGGCGTTCTTGAAGACAAAGGCGAATTTGTCCCCAAGAGGAATGCCCAGGGAGATGTAATTGTAGAAGCTGCTGTAGAATCTGGCCTTGGAGAAACTCAGATAGGCATCGGTCTTATCCCAGTCCCTCGGCTCGAAGACTCCGAGGACATTCAGGCCGAAATAGCCGTACCCGAATCCGGTTTCGAGTGAACCAGTGTATTTCAGGAAGAGGATACCGGTATCGATGGTGAATCCGATTTTCCAGCCGGTGAGGTACTGGAGATAGAGATCCCTGGTGTAGCTGGGATAGTCTCCGAGCTCAGAGGCAAACATATACCCGAAATGGAATCCGATAAGGTCATGTGTCTCGGTGGATAACGAAAGACGACCCAGGATGAGGTTTTCAGACTGGAAACCCATGATGTTCTTTGTGGAGGCTTCCACTTCCGCAATGAGGCTTGTCCTTCTGAGTTTCTTCAGCTTGAAGCCGATATTGACCCTTCCATCCAACATTAGGCGGGTATTTCTGGCACCATCGTTGTCGTACGGAAGATCAACTTCGTGAATACCCAGCAACCTGTGGACTGCATTCTGACCCCGCTCCCAGCCGTATTCTCCGACAAGGGCAAATCCGATTTCCGGATACAGATGGATATAGAAATCCTTCTCGATCAGTCTTATCTTGAGTCCGGTCACGGTTTCCAGCGAATCATATCTGCCTCTGTTAACCGGGGCACCGGGGATGAAATACTTGTCATAATCCCTCATGTCCCAGCCCTCTCTCCAACCTCTGTTGGTCAGACCGTTGGCATCGAATCTCAGATACCACAGCGGGGCTTCCACCTGGAAATCGAAGGAATATGAGAGCTGGTCGTCATCATTTCTGGTAATACCGTAGTTGAATTTGTCATTTCCGGTATAGAGAAGCACATGGTCCGGGATATAGGATTTCCCATCCTTGATTTCAGTGAAGAAATCCGCAGCAGGCAGCGAAACCACGGTCAGAACAAACAGAAGCAGGACGAACAGTTTTTTCATATTTACCCTCTAAGTTACGATCATTATAGAACGATGCATCGGAGAGAAAAAGTAGATAATGTATCACTTCTTCCTTATCGGATGCCGGATAACGGTCTTCCACTTCTCGGGGGCCGTCTTCCTGGGATCAGAGAGATATATCTCATGATGCATGCGGGTATCAGAGAAGTCGTTCTCATAGCCTTTGTCGATAAGATATTTGTCCATCACTTCGACGGTTGCAGGCTCGTCATCGAACGGTCCGTTGTGCATCATCTGGACGCAAAGACCTTCATCGACCGTCAGGTACTCTGCGCAGGAACAATCAATCTTTTTCTTTTTTACTGCAGTCTTTACCGCCCAGTCGAAGTCTTCCTTGGAAATGAAATCCGGGAGGCGGATGACGGAAATCCAGCTGAAAGAAGATTTGTCGGAGTAATCAACGCCGCAGACGCCGTCCTGCCACCAGAAACCCTCAAGCGGCGGAACGACATATTCATAAAAGCCATTGATCTTATAATCGGTCTTGTAGCTCATCTTCAGGGTATAGGCTATGGCATAAAGAACACTGATCGCCTGCTGATATGCACCGCCCTCCTCATTGGGATTTCCTTTCCCTCTTACCGCAATGTAGGTTGCCCTAGGCACATCCACAATGCACGGACTGTCCTTCGGCTGATATAAATCCCTGTACTCTTTCTTGAAATCAAACGCCATCGAAAAACTCCCCGATTACGAAAAAACTATTTATGCGACCGCAGGGGCAACATGCCCTGCACCTTATCCACAACACTGTGTTTGACCTTTCCGAAGAATCCGGCGGCAGTGCTGATCATTTCCTTTTCGCTGGCACGCATGAGCTTTCCGAAGAACGCACGGATCATCTTCTTGCTCTCGGGATCCATGTTGTGCATCTTCGAGAAAACCGCTTTTATTCTTGCAAAACCGATGGACGAGAATTCATTGAAGTACCTGACTCCCGATTCCTCCAGAATTGAGAATATTGCCTCGACGATCTTCTTCCTGTCTTCCACGGAAAGACTGTTCAGCCATTGGTTGAATGCAGTATCCATGGATCTGCTGGAAAAGTTTCTCTTTTTCTTCAGGACAAACGAGCAGCCACGTATCTTCCAATAGAAAGCATAGTGCTGCATCAGCCCCGCATTCATGCTTGAAACAACGGCATAGTCATCCAAATGGTCCATGAGCATCCCGAATACCGAAGCCCCCGGGACATAGGAATGGATGCGAGCCTTCACATCCTTGTAGTTTTCCGTCTGATTGATATCAATGCTGAAACCGGGCCCGTCAAAATTGTAGATATCTGTAATCCGGGAAACAAGATCCTTCCGGCATTCACAGGCCGCATAAATTGCCAGATTCCCGCCTTTGGAATGCCCCGCCAGAACGATACCGTTAATCGTATCGACCTCATTCAGGAACCCCAGGGCCAGCTCCTGGGAGGGAACTATGCTGTGGAAGGTCATCATGCAGTCTTCCTTCCACCCCGCCACGGAAGTATCGGTTCCGCGGAAGGCAACAACCTCCGTACCGTTATCCAGAATATACGCGGTAGCGGAGAACTGGATTCCGTTCTCATGATCCGTGACAGTCCGAAATCCCCCTATTTTCACATCCCTGAACCTGGCTTTGTCCGACACCTGTTTGAGCATCCACGCCCCGGTGACCGTAGAGATCAGTTTCTGGCGTATGCTCGGTTTTTTGAACTTCCCCAGATTCTGTTCAGCAGCCCCGGCAAGCTCGGCCAATGTCAGACCGATGCAGTTTATGCCCAGATTATCCAGTTTCTCGATTTCGAAATAGGAAAGCCACGCAAAGACAAGGGCATCGACCTCGCACAGAGGCCTTTCGGAAAATGATGAGTCCGATTGTTCGTCGATATACCCGAATACGTTGTTCATCCGGCGTTCACGATTGCGGCATACTGCTCTTCGGGAATCATGGGAACTTCTATCTTGGCCATCAGGTCGGCATCGATCTTTCCGGTTTCGGCATACTGCTTGCCGGCCTGCTTTATGAGTGCAAGCCGGGGCTCGGTGACGATTGCAGCCTGAGGGACATTGAACATCGGGCTTTCGGCCACGGTGATTATGGTATGGTCATCCCTGAAGCACTGCTTGAACTGAGCTACTGCCGGCTCGAAGTTATGCCTGCTGTTGGGGAAACCGCAACCGCAGATCATCAGATAGCGCAGGTGCGAGAAGTCTGCCTGTCCGACATGCTCATATCTGTCGCCTACTTTCTGCATCGCCATGCTGGACAGCGGAAGCGTGCGGTCCAGAAGGGCTTTCAGAGGTGCAGGCATTCCATAGCAGTACAGCGGGAAGCTCCAGATCAAAAGGTCGCTTGAAAGGATTTCC
>JAGCUM010000127.1 GCA_017962865.1 Spirochaetales bacterium | reverse complement strand
TATGCTGCGCCGGCATCCAAAGCTTCCTGAGCCTTGTCTCCCTTTGCGAATACGAGGATCTTCTTCTCTGCTGAGAACTGGTTCGGCAGAACGACGGTGTCTCTGACACTCTGGCTCTTCTTGAGCAAAAGCTTGATATGAAGCTCAACTGTCTCATCGAACTTTGCGAATGAAAGCTCTTTGACCAGTCCGGCAGCTTCAGAAATCGTGTAGAGCTTAGCCTTGTCGTACTTCTTTACAGCTTCCTGATACTTCTTGCCGTGCTTCATTTCTCTACCTCCACACCCATGGATCTCGCTGTTCCGGCGACGATGCGCTTTGCAGCTTCCATGTCGTTTGCGTTCAGATCAGGCATCTTTGTCTTGGCAATCTCCTCAAGCTGAGCCTGAGTGAGGGTGCCGACCTTCTGCTTGTTTGGAACTCCACTTGCAGTCTCAAGACCCAAAGCCTTCTTGATCAGAACGGCTGCTGGAGGGGTCTTCAGAATGAAGGAGAACGATCTGTCAGCATAGACTGTAATGACTACTGGGATTGTCAGGCCAGCTTCGAACTGTCTTGTCTTCTCGTTGAACTGCTGGACAAACTGAGGTGCGCTTACACCGTGTGGGCCAAGTGCCGGACCGATAGGTGGTGCCGGTGTAGCCTTCTGGGCCGGACACTGCAACTTGATAATTGCAGCAACCTTTTTCTTTGCCATATTTCTCTCCTTACGCGGATAGCCTTGCCTGGGTTGGCGGAATGTGTTCAGACTTCCACGCTGGTATTAACGCCTGTCATACGATCAGGCTCCCACCTTTCCGCTTCTGTCTCTGCTTCGTGCATCCACTTTCACGGAGAGGAGTTTTTCATATACAAACGGACGTATGTCAATTCCGATCCGCAGGTAACGTCCGGTACCTTGCGGCGGAAATCCCGAGGTTCTCTCAGATCTTCTCGACCTGGGAGAATTCGATCTCGACAGGAGTCGGGCGACCGAAGATCTCGACCGAGACCTTGATTCTTCCCTTCTCGCTGTTGATCTCCTCGATGACTCCGGAGAAGCCGGAGAACGGACCGTCGATAACCTTGACGCCCTCTCCGACATTGAAACTCTGCTTAGGCCTGAATGTCTTCTCAGCCTTGATCTCGCCTGTCTTCTGGAGGATGTTGTTCATCTCATCCTTTGAAAGCGGGATGGGCTTTGCCGATCTCGTTGCCGTCAGGAAGCCGGTAACACCCTGGATGCGCTTGATCTGTGTGCAGTAGCCCTTCCAGGAATCGTCCTCAGGCATGTCCAGCTCGACGAGGATATAGCCCGGCAGAACCTTGTGCTTGACTTCCTTCTTGACTCCGTCCTTGGTCTCGATGACCGTCTCGAACGGAACCTTGACGTCAAGACACACGGAGGCGAAGTTCGAATCCGTCTCCATCATTCTGCGGATGAGCTTCTCGATCTTCTGCTCATAACCTGAATAAGTGTGTACTGTGTACCAGCCTCTTGCCATTTGCGCCTTCCTTGAAAACTACCTTAGAAAATGAGGTAGACAAGTCTCATGAGAAGGAAATCGACAAGACCGAGAAGAACGGCAAAGATTACTGTTGAAATCAGAACAATCTTCGTCGAGGAAAGGATTGTAGCCTTGTTGGGCCATGCAACCTTCTTCATCTCGAGTCTGCATTCTTTAAAGTATCTGAATAACTTCTTCATCAAAATCTCCTAAACAGAGGTTCTACAGGCCAGGAGGGATTCGAACCCCCAACACCCGGTTTTGGAGACCAGTGCTCTAACCGTTGGAGCTACTGGCCTATATTCCTCTATCTGAAAGCCAGCGGCTTACTTTACCTTCGTTTCGCGATGCAGTGTGTGCTTGCGCTCGAACGGACAATACTTCATGAGCTCGAGCTTGTTCGGATTGTTACGGCGGTTCTTTTCTGTTGTGTAGTTCTTCCTCTTGCACTCTGAGCACTGGAGGGCAATCTTTTCAACAGGACTCTTTTTCTTGTCTGCCATATCTTTATCTCCTTACGGCCGAAGCCGATATAATTCAAAAAGCCCCCGAGCGGATTTGAACCGCTGACCCCCACCTTACCATGGTGATGCTCTACCGACTGAGCTACAAGGGCATAGTGCAAGTGTGTAAACGTGCAGAATGTAACTTAACAAAAACGCAACAAGTTTGTCAATAACCTTGCATGGTTTTCAATCGGAAACTCAATTGGATTCGGTATTTACACTAAATCCGACGCTTATCTGCAAATCGTTCCCGAGGGCCTTCCCGCAGAAGGTTTCACCCATAATCCATGCGATATCCGCAAACGCCTTCACGGGGAGCCCGAACACCGATGTCCGATATGTCACCCCGCCCCGGAGGACCACGGAAGGCGTCACATCCCCCGACGGGGCCTTCAGCCTCAGATTAGGCTCCTTTGAATTGTCATTGTCCCTGTTGTGTGAATCCAGCATCCCGAATCCCCCATGCCAGACTACGGTGGCATCGGCATACAGACCGATACCACTGAGCATGTCGTATCCTGCATCCAGCCTGAGGGCAACGGTATCCCCTCCGTACCTGAAGCCGATATACGTGAAGACAGGATATCTGGTATATGGCTTGTTGGTGCTGTTGTTGGTCCAGATGATGAAGTCCACATGATTGCGCCTGTAGAATGCGCTGTCGGTGTAGGCCCCCTCGAGGGAAAGATTCAGGATTCCCGCTTTCGTGATTCTCGAGAACGACAGCCCTCCGCTGTAACCCATGGCGGGATCCTGCGTATCTGCTTCCGTAGGGGCGGTCGCCTGGTCCAGGGAGTACTGGAAGAAGAGTCTGAGCCCCGGAACGGGCACGTACTGGGCCTCGAGATGGGCGATTGCATTGATGAGGATCGAATTGGTCTGGTTGTGATAGATACCGGCAGGATTCAGGATATCCAGATCAGGATGATCGAAACGGTACATGATGTTCTCGCTCATCGCAAAGGAAAGGTTCCTCAGCGCATACCAGTCCAACCTATGTGCAGCGAAGACCCGCCTGAATTCGGCAGGTTTCTCCGCACCCTGGCTGTTCGAATAGGTCTGGGCGGGAATCATCAGCGTATAGTCGAAGGCAAAACTTTGTCCGAATACCTTGAGTGTCGCATAGTTGTAGGCGCTGACATGGGAATCGAAGATGAAGTTCCCTATCCTTGAGCTGCCCCACTCCTTTCTATCCTTATATACGCCTACACTCGCGTGCGCCCACGCGAAGACGATGTTCGTCCTTCTGGGAACATCTATCTCTATCTGAGTGATTGCAGGGAAATTGAACAGGAAAGAACGGGAGTATACATCGGACTTGGTGACAACCAAAGTGTCACCATCTGCAACAGGTACGATAGCTCCTAATCCATACCATACACCATTTTCTGCAATTGCCATGTCCTCCAAGGACATCGATTCGTCCCTGTTCGTGGTTCTTCCCCATCCGTAGCCAAGCTCGCAGTATGTGTAGAAACTCCCTAGGGAAGCATTCAGGGCGAGCTTTGCGAACGGCTTTCTCTCATTGAAGGAATAGGCCCACAGCTGATCGGTGGCATATTCGGAATTGGTATGGAAGTAAGCCTCGGGAGAAAGCTCCACCGTAACACCGATATGCTCAGTTTTCTCCGGTCGGCCGATCATTTCCTCAAGGCGGTTGTAAAGCGCAAGCTGGTTCTCTTCCAGCCTGCCGGTATCCAGCTTCGAAAGCTCGTTTCTTGCTTCTGAGGCAGTCCACGGCCTCGAGGTCGAAGGCTGCACATAACCTGCAGACACGAACAGGGAATCGAACAGACTGTATATCTCATCCCCTATCGGATAGACCTTGCCGTCTGCGGCCTGGGCGGATGCAAAAGCGAGACAGAAAACAAGAATCAGTACGGTCGCACGAAAACGCTTCATGGTCTGTTTCAGTCGAGGTTGTAGGAAAGCATCAGCGTAATCTGGAAATCGGAAACGGAGCCGTTGGCGGATCTGTTGCCCGGATTCTTGATGTTCACGAAGTCGACCTGACATCCTGCAGTGAAGCCCCACGGCAGATTGTAGGAACCGAAGAGTCCTGCCACGAAGGTAGTGCTTGCGGCATCACGGTCTGCGGCATCGGCATCGTTGTAGTTGGCCGTCTGATGGGTTGTGGTCGGCGTGGTCTGGTTCTTGTAGGTCACGTTGTCGATTCTGGTCCATGCAGTGTACTTGTCATGGGTTCCGTGCTTCATGAAGAAGAGGTTTGCTCCGAGTGACCACTTCTGCGGAACCTCATACTGTACGTTGAAGTTTCCGACCAGAGCATCTCCGCCGTATTTATAGCCGAGGAAATCGAGGTTGTAGTTCTGGGTTCCGCCGCAGTCGGACATTTCGCGCACTGCTACCACATAGTTGATTCCGTAGCGTCCGCGAGTCTGTTCTCTGGTTCCCTCACCCGCTTGGGCATCGCCGTCGCGCAGATAGAGGTACGGAGCAGTAATGGCCCCTTCGACGTTGGCCCTGAAGACACCGTTACCCATTCCCGTGACGAATGTCAGACCGGCAAGGTAGCCCAGTCCGTTGGGCTCTGCCTTATGATCTTCGGTTGCGGTCTTCGGATTCTGCTCTCCGGGAAGGATGAATTCGTCCACGACCATCTGGCCGTAGATGTTCCAGCCCTTGGCAAAGGTCCAGTCGGCCTCGAGGGCAAG
>JAGCUM010000126.1 GCA_017962865.1 Spirochaetales bacterium | reverse complement strand
GGACTCCCACCTGAACGATTATGGAACCTGTTGTGAATCCGAACAGCACGTCACAGATCATTGAGAACACGAACAGCAGAGCAGAGTCCTGAATCTTTGAAATGCAGAGGAGCATCGTGGCTCCGATATGGAACAGGCAGATCTTCGTAATCATGGTTCCCAACGGCTGGTCGGTCCTCTTTCTGAAGGAGCTTACCAGCTTCTCACCGAGAAGGCTTGCAATCATGGAGCCGATGCTGATGGCGATTCCGCTTAATCCGGAAAGATGTTCGAAGGAAGGGAAGGCTGTTCCCGTCCACTTGGTACACCAGAGACCTTGATAGGAGACGAGACTCGGGGCCTGAATCAGCCACATCAGCAGACCTGCCAGCAAGATCGGAACGGTCACCACAGATTTCAGATCCTTTGCAAGTCCGGCAAGGATATGCTGTCTCTCTCCTTGTGGCGCTTCGTTCTTTCCGCGCTGTCTGTCGATGATCATCATGAAAAGCCCGAGACAGGCAGTCAGAATCGAGAGAATAAGGAAGAAACTGACGATCGGAAGGACATTAAGGATAGCTTTCAGCGGTGCTGCAGCGAAAATGCTTCCCAGATTGCTGATGAAAATACCGAGTCCGTAATACCTGGCATAGTGGGCAGGCTCGAAGGATCCCCTCATGTAATAGACAAGTCCTATGAAGATGGGGCTTGTTCCCATACCTAGGAGAAATCTGCCCAGGGCGAGGGCAGCAACGGTACTCCCGTTCGAGAAAACCAACAGACCCGCACACGAGATCAACAGTCCGGATCCGACGAAAGGTCCGGTTCCGAGTTTCCTGCAGAGCGGTCCCACGAAGAACTGCATGGTAGCGTAGGGCAGGAAGTACATGCTTGCAATGAACCCTGTCTGGGCTGATGTGAAGTTATATTGCTGCTGGAGAACGGGCATGATGATGGAAGGGGACAGCTTGATGAAATAACTCATGAAGTATGAGAAGTAGAGTCCTATCAGAGCTGCCACGCGAATGCCTTTTCCCTTATCGGGTACCATCGGTTTGTCCATGCTAATACTATCAGTCAAATTGCTGATGTTTTCAATTGCCTGTTTCGAGAGATTGGTTCTAAACTGGTAATATGTCGGACAGTTTATTAAACGCAGAAGAGTTCATCAGGTCTCCGAATCCGTGCGGGATGCTGAAAACCTGCGTGCTGTCCAGGCTGCATCTTCCGACCGTTGAATGCGATGATCTCATTCAACTGACCATCATGAGCATCAAGCTGCAGACCCAGGAAGTCAGCCAGAGTGAGCTTCTTACATCAATAAAGAAATACGACTGTCATCAGACTGGCCTCGTGGCCATGAAGAAGGCTCTGCTACTGCTTTCCATCGAGAACGACTTGGGAGTCAATCTGGATGACGATGATGCTGCCGATGCAAAAACAGTGGAACAGTTCTGTGATCTGCTGCTTCGGGCAATAAAAAGGAAGATGTGCTGATATGGATGGATCGCTGCGCCTTGATTTCCCGTTCTTCAGGACTCAAAACCCGATTGCATACCTGGACAATGCTGCCACCACACAGAAGCCTGGCTCTGTAATAGACTGTGTAGCCGAAAGCATGTCTTTGCGCAATGCGAATGTGGGCCGGGGCAGCTATCCGCTTGCAATAACGCTGGAATCGGATGTCAATTCAGTCAGGGATACCATCGGAAGTTATATCGGTAGCGACGACGGACAGATAGTATTCACAAAGGGAAGTACGGAAGCCCTGAACATGGTATCTTCCTCGATATGTTCAAAAGCCGGTAGAGGCTCAAACATAGTGATTACCGAGCTCGAGCACTCATCGAACTTCTATCCGTGGCTGAGGGATTGCAGAAAGCATGGGATTGAACTTCGGGTCGTGCCTGCAGAAACAGATGGAACACTGAAGACGGCAAGGGTTCTGGAGCATGTGGACGAAAACACTGCAGCCGTTGCAATCACGGGAATGTCCAATGTGACAGGCTTTGTTCCCGATATTGAAACCATCTGTTCGTTTGCCCGTGAAAAAAGCGCCTTGTCCATCGTCGATGCCTCCCAGTTGGCAGCCCACAGTCCGATTGACGTAAGGAAGACAGGGTGCGATTACCTGTGCCTATCGGGGCATAAGGTCTACGGACCGATGGGAACGGGCATACTCTATGCAAGGGAAAACACATTAGAGAATTTGGAACCCCTTCTAATCGGCGGAGGTGCGGTTAACCCGGACGGAAGCTTGCTTTCCGGAATCCGGGGGTTCGAGGCGGGAACTCAGAACATCAGCGGAATACTTGGACTCGGAAGTGCAATTGATTACCTCAAACAGCATGAATATGAAATAAAAGTGATTGAAGAGAGCCTTTCAGGCCATCTTTATGATTCGCTAAGAAAGGTTCCTGGCCTTCATCTGATCAATAGCAGTCCGTCTGTTATCTGCTCGTTTATCGTTGATGGACTCAGCCCGTATGATATCGGGGTAGCTCTGGGACAACGCGGAATTGCCATCAGGACCGGGGCCTGTTGTGCCTATCCTTTGATGAAGAGGATCGGTCATGAAGGGGTCTGCAGGGTCTCTCTGTCCTTCTATAACACGGAGGAGGAAATCGACATGCTTGCTGCAGGGCTCAGGGGTATCGGTCTGAGATACGGAGGAAAGGCATGAGCTTGATAGCGGATATCGAAGACACCTACATCCGCAATCTCTCGGAGATGAAGGATCCCCTGCAACAGTTCGACTACCTCATGTCCCTCGGGATGAAAAAGGGACGTGCGATTTCCGTCGAGAAGGATGAATATCGGATTCCAGGCTGCAGGACTGCAATCTGGGTGAGACAGGAAGGGGACAGCTTCGAGACCTCGTCCGATTCGATGCTTGTGTTGGGGGTACTGTGGATTATCAGGGAACTGTATGACGGAAGGACCCGTGATGAGATTTCATCCAACCCGATGAGATTCCTCGATTACATTTCCGACTACGTGGTTTACCCCGCGATCAAGAATAACGGAATCAGGAAGCTTTTCCGGATGATCATTAATAAAGAAGGAGAATAGGGAGGTGCCTATGAAATATGCAATGGACGTGAAGGTCAATCTCAGACCGGTTTTCAGCAACATGGTACACACCGACTGGTGGGAAGGCCCATGCAGGGTCGGTATTTTCGAGGATAACAATCCTGCTGTCGAAAGACGTGCGGGCAAGGAGCAGTTCCGCATCTGGTATGACGAACTGAAGAAAAACATCGATTCTTCAAGATGCAATCTCATGGAGCCGGTCTATATCGAATTCGATGAGAGTTTCGCGGTGAAGGATTCCGAGTTTGACAAGCTCCTTCCCGAGAACCATCTCGTGGATATCTACCTGATCACATACAGGATACCGGGCATAGAACGGCTCAGGAAGCCCATTTCAATGATCAACCTCGGACCTACACCGATAGACCTGGTGGGATATTACACGGATATCGGACTTGAGGCATACATGGCCCATGACTATGCGGAGTACAACGAACTTCTCAAGAACCTGCAGGTCAGGAAGGCGGTCGCAAACACGAAGATTCTCATTCTCTCGAACTGCGAGCAGACCCCGGCGTCCGTAAACACAAGCACATATGACTTGTCCGATTTGTTCATGCGTTATGGAATCAGGAACAACAGAATCGATTTCCGACAGATAGTGAAATACATGGATGAGATCGAAATCGATGACAATATCCGCTCCGAGGCAAGGGCGTTGATTGCAGGTGCCCAGAAATGTGATCTCACAGAAGAGTTCGTATGCAATGACTACAGGTACTTCCATGCGGTCAGGGCCATGATGGAAAAATACGACTGCAATGCATTCACGACCGCCTGCAAGGAGCTCTGTGCCAGCAGAATCCCGCAGCAATACAAGTTCACACCGTGTCTCACCCATACGACGAACAAGGATGACAGGATTCCGTCAGCATGCGAGGAAGACCTTGCGGTATGGCTTGCGATGACAGTCATGATGTATCTGACAAGACAGAGTGTCTATATGGGCAATCCGGTCCTGGTCCTAGCAGGAAGCAAGACAATAGAGCAGCTCGGAATGCCCAAATTGCTCGAACAGCCGGACAGAACCTTCGACAGGGATGTGCTTGAAATCCATCATGCCGTTCCCGTCAGAAAGATGCGCGGGTTCGACAAGCCGATGCAGGACTATTCGCTCAGTCACTTCACGACACAGGGCTGGGGAACCCATCTTCAGGTCGATATGGCGGAGCAGGAAGGACAGGTGGTTACCTTCGGCAGATTCAACAGAAGAGGGACCAAGATGATAGTTGCCGTAGGCCACACTCTGGGCTGCGAATTCCGTCCGTATTACTGCTCTCCGGCAGTCTATTATGACGTCGAAGGCGGGGTAAGGGAATTCAGGCAGGCGCTTGCAAGGGGGTGTTACGGACACCATCAGGCCATTGTCTACGGAAACCATGTCAGAGAACTCCAGGAGTTGGGTAGGGTGATGGGCTTCGAAGTGGAGTATTTCCATTGATCGGCCCGAGGACGAACCTAGGTAAATAAAGTTTTACAGTTCAATTCAGTTGATTTATACTGAAACAGTACAGCGCCTGCTGTAACAGGTTTTATCTATCGGATCACAACCGTACACGCGTAGCGTGACGGAAAAAAAGGAGAAGGAAAATGAAGAAACTTTTGACAGTTTTGCTCGTGCTCTGCGTCGTTATGACAGCAGTTTTCGCTCAGGCAGCAACTGAGACTGCCAAGTTCCCTGCAAAGGACATCACTCTGATCGTCCCATGGGGCGCAGGCGGATCATCAGACCTCGTCGGAAGACGTGTTACGGATGAGATGGCAAAGATCTGGGGTATCAACATCAGCGTCGTAAACACCCCGGGTGATGTCGGAACAGTCGGAATGACCGATTGTATGCTCAAGCCGCATGATGGATACACACTGATTGCAAACGCCACACCGCATACCCACTATGCAATGGGAACTGCAGACTGGTCTCCGAAGGATTGGGATTTCATGGCTGCATACTATGTCCCCTGTGTCATCGCAGTCAGAAAGGACAGCCAGTACAAGACATTCAACGATCTGTACAATGCTCTCAAGGATAATCCTGCCAACACAATCAAGAACAGCGTTGCTGGAATGGGATCATCCGGATACAACGCAGTTATGGTTCTCTCGGCAACAGATGCTGTCATGGGCAAGGGTCTGAATACCCCGTATGCCGGCGGTGCCGATGCAATCAAGGCTCTTCTTGCCGGAGAGGTTGACTTCACATCACAGCTTTCAAACGAGATGATTGACCTGCTCAGGTCCGGCGACCTCGTCGCTCTCTGCGCCCTCACCTCAGAGGATCTTGTTCTTGACGGTGTTGCAGAGGCAATCCCCTCAATCAAGAACTTCATCCCGGAGCTTGAGAGCAGCCTCCCGATCGGAGATGCTTTCGGACTTATGTTCCCGTCTGATGTTCCTGAGGCAACAAAGGCTGAGCTCGAGAAGGCCTTCGTTCAGGCTTGCAAGACAGATAGCGTAGTAGCATTCGCCAATGAGAAGGGTATGGTTCTCATGGGAGCAACAATTGCCGAGTCCAACGCACTCAAGGATCAGGCTGCTTCCGCAATCGGATTCACACTCTTTGATCTCGGTGTCGCTCCTCGTTCACCCGAGGATCTCGGATACAAGAGACCGTAACAGTAATTGTCATTATTCAGGATGGTGCGGTTTTCGCACCATCCTGTTGTTTTGATTTCAAAATAGGAATTGCATTATGAGTAACGAGGGAAAACCCACCAGAACGCAGACACGGTACGGAATTGACCTGATTGCCGGAATCGTGACATTTGCGGTCTCAATCTATGTGATGATAAAGAGCATCACGTTCTGGAAGGAAGACTTTGTCGATGTCTTCTACTATTCCGCAGGTCTTATGCCGATGATGATAGGCGCCTGTCTTTTCATCTTCTCGACAATTTACATAATCAGAACACTCAAGGAGCATTCCCTGAAGGAATGCCTTTTGGATATAAAGAACTTCAGCATCGAATTCGTCAAGAACAAGAATGTTCACAAGGCTCTGGTCGGGCTTGTGATTTTCTGGATCTACATCTTCCTGATGCTCGGAAAGATGCCGTTCTGGCTTGCCACGTTCATAACGCTTTCGGCTCTGTTGTTGTTCATTAACTGGAAGAAATCAATCAAGAAGATTCTTATACTTCTGCTGATCTCTGCATCGGCGACTTTTGCAATAATCCTCATCTTCCAGATCATCTTCAAAGTACCGATGCCGTGAGGAGGTAAGAAATGGATGCACTGAGATAAATCGGAGAAGCTTTTTCAATCGCCCTCACGCCTACAGGACTGCTCGCCCTCGTCCTGTCGGTCTTTACCGGACTGATATTCGGAATGCTGCCTGGTCTGACCTCAACGATGGCTGTGGCACTCCTGACCGGTCTTACATACAACTTCAGCGGACCTTTGGCAATTCTTTCGCTGCTTGCAATCTATATCGGAGCTATTTCCGGAGGAAACCAGAGTGCAATTCTGCTGAACATTCCGGGAACGCCGGCCTCGGCTGCAACGGCAATGGAAGGATATCCGCTCGCCCTGAAGGGCAAAGCGGGACTTACTATCT
>JAGCUM010000125.1 GCA_017962865.1 Spirochaetales bacterium | reverse complement strand
TCGGCATATTCTGCCGCCTGGCGTATCTTAGAGAAATCTTCGTCGTTGTAACCCTTCCTGATTTTGTTCAGAAAAGCGGAAATCAGTTCTTCATTCACCACAGAGAATACTAATATAACTAATTGAAAGCTTTTACAACCCTATCACAGTTCTCAAGGTCGCGGATGACTGAGATTTCACGGTAGCCTTCATTGCCTAGAATGGCTTTGGCATCATTACCCTGATCGTAGCCGATTTCCATCTCCAGGAGTCCTTCCGGAGCAAGATGATCCTTTGCTTCTTCCGCTATCGATCTGACGAAATCCAGGCCGTCTTCTCCGCCGTCGAGGGCCATCAGCGGTTCGAAATGAACCTGCTTCTCAAGGGTGGGGATTACGTCTCTTCTGATGTAGGGCGGGTTGGATAGGATTGCAATGAAGTTTGTTTCTTCGATGTCCTTAAACAGATCTGATTGGATGGTTTTTACATCAATGTTTGGTTCATGGATTATCGTTTCCACATTCGCCCTGCAGATGGCAAGGGCATCTTCACTGAGGTCGGATAGGGTGAGATGAACTTTTTTCAGCTTTCTGGAGAGCACCTTTGCAATTGAGATTCCGATGCATCCGGTTCCGCAGCAGAGATCGAGGATCCTGATTTCGTCATCCTCTCCGAAACGCTTCTGGATTTCATTGATGGCATCCTCCACCAGAATCTCCGTGTCTGCCCTTGGAATCAGGGTTGCTTCGGAGACCTTGAATACGTTCTCGTAGAAGCCGCGCTGTCCAGTTATGTAGGCAACCGGTTCACCGTTCTCTCTTCTGCGGATGCAGTCCTGCAGGATATCCAGTTTTTCCTGCGGCACTTCCTTGTCCATGTCCAGAACGAAGCGGGTTCCGTCGATGTCGAGGATCTGCTGGATTATGGTTCTGACGTCAACGGGGTCGAGGGAAGATGTGCTTTCTGTGTAGAACTGACGGAGTGTCACGTTGCTTCCTTGAGCGCCTGTTCTCCGGCTGCGACCTTAAGCGCCTCGATGACGTCCTGGAGCTGGCCTTCCATAATCAGGTCCAGCTTGTAGAGGGTGAGGTTGATCCTGTGGTCGGTGAGTCTGTTCTGCGGGAAGTTGTAGGTGCGGATGCGTTCGCTCCTGTCTCCGCTTCCGACCTGGCTCTTCCGCTCTTCGGCACGTTCCTTGGCCTTCTTTCCTGCCTCGAGGTCATAGAGTCTGGATCTCAGGACCCTCATGGCTTCGACCTTGTTCTGAAGCTGCGACTTCTGGTTTTGGCAGATTACCACCAGGCCCGAAGGGATGTGTGTGATTCTGACCGCACTTTCGGTGGTGTTGACGCACTGGCCGCCGGGGCCGCCTGCGCGCATGACATCGATTCTGAGGTCTTCCTGCCTGATGTCGATCTCGGTCTCCTCCGCTTCTGGAAGGACTGCAACCGTGACTGCCGAGGTATGGATTCTTCCGCCGCTTTCGGTCTCGGGGACTCGCTGGACACGGTGGACACCGCTTTCCCATCTGAGACTTCCGTAGACATCCTTTCCGCTGATTGAGAGGATGATTTCCTTGGAGCCGCCGAGCTCGGTGGAGTTGGAACTGATTTCCTCGATCTTCCAGTGCATGGATTCGGCGTAGTAGGAGTACATCCTGTAGAGATCGGAAGCAAACAGGGCGGCTTCCTCTCCGCCTGTGCCTGCGCGGATTTCCATGATTATGTTCTTGCCCTCAAGAGGATCGGGCGGGATGAGGAGCATCTTGCAGCGCCTCTCGCTCTGTTCGATCTTTTCCTTGAGAACAGGTATCTCTTCCTTGGCCATAGCTGCGATTTCTTCATCATCCTCGCGGGATAAGGCCTCGTTATCCTCTAGGTTCTCCGTCAGGGACTTGAGGTTCGAGAGCTCTTCGACGATGGGGACGATGTGGCTTCGCTCGAGCATGAGGTTCTTGTACGATGACATGTCCTTCATGACGTCGGGCTCCGAAAGCCTTTTGTCCAGCTCTTCAAGCTGAGCTTTGAAATCAGGTAGCTTCTCGATCATTTTCTCTCATCCTCTGTCAGGGGTCTGGGTGGGATGTAGACTGACAGCACACCCATGGGACAGGCCTTGGCGCATTCTCCGCAGGCCAGGCACTTCTTGGTTGCATTGATGTCAGTATCCTCCACCATCACTCCGAACGGACAGGCCTCACGGCACTTGCCGCAGTTGATGCACATCCTGATATCCACGACGTATGCGCCGTAGAGGTTCTTCCTGATGGCCCCGACAGGGCAGACTTTAGCACATTTGCCGCATTGTATGCAAACCACGGGGCGTGTGATGGTCCCTTCGATATCGCTCTTGTTTCCTATTCCCCTGCGTTCGGTAACTCGCATGAAGGCCATGGAGGCCTTTGTGGTGCGGAAGTAGTACTGGGCGCAGGTGTGGACGCATTCCAGACAACCTATGCAGCGGGCATCTTTGTTGATCACAAGCGTCCGGCTCTTTCTGGCCACCTGCCTCTCCTCGACATCCTCATAAGGGGTGCCCTGTATGGGAAGCGAGTTTCTGCGGATTCCGTCGAAGCGGTAGTAGGCATCCGCGATGGCGGGGGCAGTGGGGATGGATACTATCTCACCCAGTCCGATTGCACCTCCTGCGACGGGCAGGCCTTCGCGTTCGATTATCAGAGGTTCCACCTGCGGCACTTCATCCGCCCTGAAGAGTTTCAGGGATCCGTAGCGGGCAGTCGGGACGCAGTTCTCGATCGGATACTGCTCCTTGAGGGCATAGCCCATGCCCATGACGACTCCGCCTTCTATCTGGCCCTCGATGTTCGTGGGGTTGATTGCCTTGCCCACATCATGGGCGGCGACGATCTTCAGTATCTTATGGGTCGGCTGCACCGCAGTTCCGGATTCCTCAAGTATGCAGATCTGGGTTGCATATCCGTAGGCGACATGGCTCTTGGGATTTGGCAGGTCCGAACCGAACGGGTCGGTCTCAGCAAGATATTCTGCATAGAAATCGCAGCCTTCCAGCATATCAAGGCTGTCTTTTTCCAAGGCTTCCTTGAGTTTCAGGGCGGCGCGTCTTGCAGCTTCACCCGAGACGGTAGTGTGTCTGGAACCCGAGGAGGTTCCGCTGTCGGGAGCATTTGCGGTGTTGGACTTCTCTTCCTCCACCAGGTCCTCGTCCAGGCCCGTCACATCACAGACGATCTGCTTGAGAACGGTGCACAGTCCCTGACCAAGGCATGAGCCTCCGCAGTGGATTATCACCTTGCCGTATTTGACCTCAAGGCGGACCCTTCCGAAGTCTGGAATACCGACTCCGACGCCGGCGTTCTTCATTGCACAGGCTATTCCCACATGCTCGTTGGCATAGAACTGGTCCTTCACGGCAAGAAGGGTCTCGACAAGGCCCGTGGACTCATCGACAATCTGGCCGTTGGGAAGGCTCTGTCCCGGGCGGATTGCGTTGCGGAAACGGATCTCCCAGTGGGAGAGGCCTATTTTGTCCGCCATGTGGTTCAGCAGGCTTTCCATCGCAAAGCAGCTCTGGGTTACCCCGAAGCCCCTGAATGCACCTGCAGGCGGGTTGTTGGTGTAGTAGGCGTAGCCGTCTATCTCTATGTTCTGGTAGTTGTACGGTCCGGATGCATGGGTGCAGGCCCTCTGCAGAACCGGGATTCCCAGCGAGGCATAGGCTCCGGTATCGGCGATTATCCTTGCCTTGAGGCCCTGGATTATTCCGTTCTCATCGCAACCCAGGGTCATTTCCATGTCCATGGGATGGCGCTTGGGATGGACCTTGATGCTTTCGCTGCGCCTGAGTTTCATCTTGCAGGGGCGCTTTGTAAGGAAGGCTACCAGTGCACTCAGGTGCTGGACCGTAACATCTTCCTTGCCTCCGAAAGCTCCTCCGACATAGCAGTTCTCAACCCTCACCATTTCTTCGGGCAGGCCAAGCATCGGGGCAGTCTCGCGCCTCGTGTCATAGACTCCCTGGTCGGTCGAGTATATCTTGACTCCGCCGTCCTCCGTGGGGACCGATACCGCGCACTCGGTTTCAAGGAACGCATGCTCGGTCCAAGGGGTGGTGAATGTCTCCGAGAGAACATACTTCGAATTCTTCAGAGCTGAATCGATATCGCCCCTTTTTATGTGGGTATGCCCCAACAAATTGCCACTATCATGGACTTTCGGGGCATCGTCCTTCATTGCTTCATAGGGATTGCGGACAAACGGGAGCTCCTCGTAGAGGACCTTGACCTGCTTGGATGCCTTGTGTGCCGCCTCGTATGTTTCGGCTGCCACGATGCAGATCACATCCCCGACGTAGCGGGTTATTTCCCCTACGGCAATCATGGTGTCCCAGTCGCGCTTGAGGTGTCCGACCTTAACGGTTCCGGGAATGTCCTCGGCCGTGAAGATGTCCACGACCCTGGGGACTCCGAGGGCAAGGCTCTTGTCTATGCTCAGAACCCTGGCGCGGGGGTACTTGCTTCTGACGGCAACTGCAAAGAGCATCCCCTCAAGATAGATGTCATCGGGATAAATTCCCACGCCGGTGACCTTGTCCCTGACATCCACGCGGGGTACGCGTTTTCCTATCTTCCAGTTCTTGTCGTCCAGAATCCCGGAGCGGCAATCCTCCTCACGCAGCATGGCAGCTGCAAGTTCTATTGCCTTTACGATCTTCGCATAGCCCGTGCACCGGCAGATGTTGTTTCTGATGGCATGGCGGATATCGTGCTCCGAAGGGTTCCTGTTGATATCCAGAAGGGCTTTTGCGCACATAACCATTCCTGGGATGCAGAAGCCGCACTGGACGGCTCCGGCCTGACCGAAGGCATCGGTGAAGATATCCTTTTCTTTCTGTGACAGCCCTTCGACCGTCAGGATCTCAGAGTTCATGACTTCTGAAACCAGCATGGAACAGGAACGGATGGCCTTTCCGTCTATGATGATGGTACAGGCCCCGCAGGCTCCTTCCGAGCACCCGTCCTTTACGGATGTCAGCCGAAGGTCGTCACGCAAAAAGCGAAGCAGCTTCTTGTCCCTTGAGGCGGTGACTGTCTGTCCGTTGACCCTGAGATTGAACGTCACACCCTCATCTCCCTGTTGAACGGCCTTCCGAGGGAAGCCGGACCCAGTCTGTTGGATTTCCTGTTGAATGCGAGAACCACGATGACCAGAAGATAGGGCAGCATGGTGAGGAACTCATAGTACTGGAACTGCGGCACGAAGATCTGGATCTGCGTCTGCAGAGTCTGGGCAAACGTAAAGAGCAGGGCTCCGAGGAATATCTTGATAGGATGCCACTGGCCGAAGTACACGAGGGCTACGGCTATGAATCCGCGGCCGTTGATGATGTCGGCATTGAACATCTTTGCCTGGCACAGTGTCAGGAAGGCTCCTGCGAAACCTGCCATGGCTCCGCCGACTGCAAGGCTTTCATAGCGGATCCTGGTGACATTGATTCCCAACGAGTCTGCGGCTCTGGGGTGGGTTCCGGCTGCCCTGACCTTGAGGCCCCATGGTGTCTTGAAGATGATGAACCATGCAAGCGGTACGAGCAGGTAGGCGAAATAGACCAGAGGATTGTGCGTGAAGAGTATCTTGCCCAGGAACGGGATCTTGGAAAGCAGGGGGATTTCCATCGATGCGATACCCTCGATGGACTGTGTTCCGCCGATGAACGAGCGGAAGAAAGTTCCTGCAAGTCCGACTCCGAACATCTGCATTCCGATACCCGCAATTCCCTGCGGGGCGCGGAAGGTTATGACGATCAGGCCGAACAAGAGGCCAAGCAGGGCTCCGCAGACGGTTGCTGCCAGAAGTCCGAGGATGTTCACGTATCCGGGGGCGGCTCCGGCTCCGACCATGGTGAAGGGGACGAGCATTCCGAGGAAAGCTCCAACGCTCATGATTCCCTCGCATCCGAGGTTGAAGATTCCTGCCTTCTGGTTGAACATCTCACCCATGGAGGCGATCATGAGGGTTACTGCAAAGCGGACCGTAAGTGTTAAGGTGTTTACAATGAAATCCATGTCAGGCCTCCCTCATCGTAGGTTTGGACTTCGGGAAGAAGCGCCTTCTGAACTTTTCGATCGAATACTTGTTCGAGATGACCATCTGAACCGCGACGATGATCAGGATGATCAGACCCTGAAGGGCCTTGACCAGATTAGGCGGTACGCTGGTAAGTATCTGCAGATTGACCTGGCTGTAGAGCAGGATTCCGAAGAAGAAGGATGCGGGCACGATCCAGAGCGGGTGAAGCGCTCCGAAGAGGGCGACGACCACTCCCGAGAATCCGTAGCCGCTTGTCATTCCTGCGACGGCTCTGCCCTGGACTCCCATGAGCTCGACGGCACCGGCCATACCGGCACAGGCGCCTGAGATGACCATGGCGATGATCAGATATTTGGGAACGTTGATTCCGCCGTATCTGGCTGCGCGCTCCGATGCACCTGCGGCTCTCATCTTGTATCCCCAGGTTGTCTTGAACATCAGCAGGTAGATGACTACGACAAGAATGGCTGCCAAAAAGATTCCCTGATGCAGGGACATGCCTCTGAAAAGTCTGGATAATGTGGC
>JAGCUM010000124.1 GCA_017962865.1 Spirochaetales bacterium | reverse complement strand
GAGTTCACGCCTCATCACCCTTGCCAGCGGACAGCCCGATGTCTTGGAGCTATCGGCAAGCTGCAGTTTGGACGGGTCAAGCTTGTTCCCCGTTCCCATACAACTGATGATGTTGAGTTTTTTTGAAGTTGCACGTACAGCCAGTTCAAGCTTGGCTGTGATCGTATCGATGCAATCCACTATGTAGTCATAGCGGGAAAGGTCGATGGAATCGGCAGTGTCCGGCAGGTAGAACATCGGGAACTTGACTACGGTGCAGTCGGGATTGATGTCATGGATGCGCTTTTCGGCAACATCGACCTTGAGCTCGTCGAGGGTTGAATGGAGTGCGTAGATCTGACGGTTGAGATTCGAAAGGCAGACCCTGTCGGAGTCTACGATTGCAAGCTCCCCTATCCCGGAACGAGCAAGGGCCTCGATGACATAGCTTCCCACCCCGCCGAGGCCGAATACTATCACCCGGCTGTTGCGGAGCCTTTCGATCTTCTCGTCACCGAGCAGTCTTCTCAGACGTTCGAGCTGGTCTCCCATAGGATTACTCCATGTTTTTGAAAATCTCGGCCCAGATGTCAGGGTCCTGCGCGGTCATGCGACGGAAATCACGGAGGTCCATGAAGGCCTTCTTCTCCTCGAAGGTCTTCAGCTTCTTCTGCTTCAGAAGGCTCTGGTACTCACCGAATGTCTGCTGCATGTATGAAACGGCATCAGCGGTGTAGTTGGGATTATGGAACTTGCCCTCGACTTCCAGATAACGGACATTCGGGTTGTTGATATTGGATCTGACATATCCCAGGCCGGAGGCAATGTCACAGACTGCATCATCCTTGGAATGGATAAGCAGGACCTTTGCTCCGGTATTCCTGAAGGCATCCACGCTGCAGCTGTCGACATACTGAGGATTGGCTTTGCGCTCAAAGGCGATTATTGCCTTTCTGAACATCTTGAGCTTTCCGCCGAAACCGCCCCAGATTACGCTCTCCACACTGGCAAAGCCCGAGATGACTGTCACGGATTTGATATTCTCACAACGGTAGTTCAGTATGTTGCCCGCGGCATAACCGCCCCACGAGTGTCCTATGATATGGAGATTGCGATCCTTCAGATCTGCTTGGGAATAGATATAGTCCAGGCAGGTCACAAGATCGTTGATGGCCTCGGTAAGGCCGCGGATATTCTCGCCCTCCGATTCCCAGCATCCGACGTTGTCATAGGACAGAACTTCATAGCCCTGCTGACAGATGGTCTCAATCTCACGCATGTATGAACGATGCCCTCCGCCCATGCCGTGGCAGAAGACAACCAGGTCTTCCTTGGAGGGGTTCTCATAGCTGTAGATGTTGCCCTTGATCAGATAGCCCTGAGGTGTTCTGAATTCTATCGGCTCTGCTTTCAGCCCGGGGAAATCCCTGTATGAGAAGTAGAATGTGATCTTGTCATCGTCATAGCGGTTTACAAATGCTTTCTTGTACAGCAGCGTGCCTATTCCCATAATCACTCCCAGTTAATCTTAATCAGAAAAGATAGTCCAAAGACTTGTTATACTCATGGAAAATGCGTTCTTTATCCATTGTCAGGTACTCGCCGTTCTCATAGAGAATCTTGCCGTCGACCATTGTCATGCATACGTCGCTTGCCTGTGCAGAGTATGTCACGAGGGCAAGGGTATCATGATCCGGAACCAGATGCGGGGCATCGAGATTCAGGGCAATGATGTCTGCCTTCTTCCCTACCTCGAGGCTTCCGGTGTCGGGTCTTCCCTGAGCAAGGGCTCCGTTTACGGTTGCCATCTTAATGACGGTCTCGGGCTTCATCAGCGTCGGGTCATTCAGATAACCGTTATGGATAACGGAAGCCATATGCATCTCCTCAAACATGTTAACGTTGTTGTTGCTTGCGCTTCCGTCCGTTCCCAGGGCAACCTTCAGCCCCATGTCCAGCATCTTGGGAATCGGAGCGAATCCGCTTCCGAGCTTGAGATTGCTTGTAGGATTGTGGACGGGAACTACGTTCTTCTCAAGAAGGAGTTCCATATCCTCATCCGTCACCCACACGCAGTGCGCAGCATAGGTCGGGACATTGAAGAAACCCAGATTGTAGAACCACCTTGCAGGCGTGACACCGCGCTTTTGTACGCACTGTTCCTGCTCGGACTTTGTCTCCGACAGGTGGATGTGAAGCCTTCCGCCAAGACCCTGGATTTCTTCAGCCCAGCTCTTGGCGAAACTGTCATCGATCGTATAGTCACCGTGAACGCTCCAGTCGATATGGAGCCTTCCGTCATAGGCGCCGTCGAAATCCTTGAACAGCTCAAGGGACTCCACCCTGTTCGGGTATGTCAGGTAATCCACGTCCGGACCTCCGCCCATCATGACACGTGTCAGATCAGCCTTGATTCCGCTCTCTCCTATGATCTTCTGTGTAATGACCGGTCTCCAGTACATGTCGGAGAAACTTGTCGTTCCGCCTGCAAGCATTTCCAGGATTACCATCGCCATTCCGGATGAGAAATCCTCGTCACGCATCCTGCCCTCGATGGGCCAGACGGTATGGAGCCAATCCATGAGCGGCAGATCATTTCCCAGCCCCTTAAGAAGGTTCATGGCGCTATGGGCGTGCCCGTTCACAAGGCCGGGCATGAGAAGCTTGCCGTACATATCCTTCTCACAGTCGAAATCCTTTTTAGGACGCTCCGTTCCGATATAGCAGATATTGCTTCCCTCGACACCCAGATAGGCGTTCTCCAGGACCTTGAGATTTCCCTTCTCAGTAATGATTGCTTTGGCGTTTTTGAATAGAATCGACATTCAGTCCTCCAAACAGACGGTTGTGTGATGATTGTAACATAATCACAATTGTCTATTCATCCGTTTCTCTGTATATTTTTACTATTATGATTAAAACACTTCTCAAGCACATAGGACAATATAGGAAATACGCAATACTTACGCCTATTCTGACTGCGGGTGAAGTATTCATGGAAATCCTTATTCGATTCGTCACGGCAATGATAATCGACAGGGGCATTTCCGCGGGAAGCCTGCCCGATGTATTCCTCTACGGAGGCATAATGCTGGTCCTGGCTTTCATAAGCCTGTTCTTCGGAATCAAGGCCGGACAGACTGCTGCAGTGGCAGCTACGGGTTTCTCGACCAATCTCCGCGAAGCCATCTATCGCAATATCCAGACCTTTTCGTTCTCAAACATAGACAAGTTCAGCACAGCAGGTCTTGTAACAAGGATGACTACTGACGTCACCAACGTCCAGAATGCCTTCCAGATGACCATGCGTATCGCAGTACGTGCACCGATGATGATGATACTCAGCATGATCATGTGCTTCCTCATCAACGTGAAGCTCACACTGATCTTCATGGTAGGACTTGTCATCCTCGGTATCGGGCTATTCACCATCATGCATCTGGTAATGCCCATCTTCAAGAGGCTCTTCGAGAAGTACGATGAGCTGAACGCAAGCGTACAGGAGAACGTCACGGGAATCAGGGTCGTGAAGGCCTTTGTCCGTGAAGACTTCGAGAAGGAGAAATTCGGCAAGGCAGCCTATGCCCTCTACTCCCTTTCGGTCAAGGCCGAGAGCATACTGGCCTTCAACGGTCCCATCATGATGGGCGTCGTCTATACCAGCATGCTGCTTCTCGGTTGGCTTGGAGCCCACTTCATCGTCGGCGGTTCGATGACCACCGGAAACCTTACTTCCCTGTTCAGCTATGTCCTGAGCATGCTCATGTCTATGATGATGGTCTCCATGATCTTCGTAATGCTTTCGATGAGCCTTGCCGCAGCCAGAATAATCGCCGAAGTCCTGGACGAGAAGGCGGACATGACCAATCCGGAGAACCCCGAAACAGAGGTCCGAAACGGATCAATTGACTTCGATAATGTAAGCTTCTCCTACAGAGAGGGCACCGGAGACTATACTCTCAACAACATAGACCTCCATATAAAATCTGGAGAAACCATAGGAATCATAGGCGGAACCGGAAGCGGAAAGTCCACTCTCGTCAGCCTCATTTCCCGCCTCTATGACGTCAACGAAGGCTCGGTGAAAGTCGGTGGAATCGATGTGAGAAACTATGATATGGAAGCCCTGAGAAACCAGGTTTCCGTAGTTCTACAGAAGAACGAGCTCTTCAGCGGCACGGTCCTGGACAACCTGCGCTGGGGAAATGAGAATGCCACAGAGGAAGAATGCAGGGCCGCATGTACCCTCGCCTGCGCAGCAGATTTCATCGAGCAGATGCCGGATGGGTACAACACCAGAATCGAACAGGGCGGTACGAACGTCTCCGGAGGACAGAAGCAGAGGCTTTGCATAGCCCGTGCGCTTCTGAAGAAGCCGAAGGTGCTTATACTCGATGATTCGACAAGTGCAGTAGATACCGCTACAGATGCACGCATACGAAGGGCATTCCGTGAGGATATCCCCGATACCACAAAGCTGATAATCTCCCAGAGAATCTCCAGCGTTCAGGATGCAGACCGCATCATTGTTCTGGACAACGGAAGAATCAACGGCTTCGATACACATGAGAACCTGCTGAAGACCAATGCGATCTATCAGGAAATCTGCGAGGTGCAGATGCAGGGCAACGGCGACTTCGACGAGAAGATGAACTGAGGAGGACGGTATGAGCGAGAACAACAACGACAGAAAGCCGCAGAGACCCGAGCGTCCCCCCAGAGGAATGATGGTCAAACCCCAGAAGGGAGCATTCAAACCGATAATCAAGGTCATGAAGTTCGTCCTGAAGGACTACAAGTTCGCATTCCTCGTGGTACTGGCATGCATAGCCTTCGCTGCCCTTGCCACCCTATCCGTGACACTGTTCATCAGAAGCCTGATCGATGTCTACATCCTTCCGCTCATCGGACAGATCAACCCGGACTTCTCACCGCTGGCCAAACGGCTGCTGACCTTGGCAGGGGTTCTGTTTGCCGGTCTTTGCTGCAACTATGCCATGAACAGGATAATGGTATCGGTCAGCCAGGGATCCCTTCGCAAACTGAGGGTCAAGCTCTTCAACAGGATGGAGAGCCTGCCGCTGAAGTACTTCGACACCCATTCACGCGGCGACATCATGAGCGTCTATACAAATGATATAGATACTCTCAGACAGGTCATAAGCCAGAGCATTCCCCAACTCTTCAGTTCATCCATCACGCTTGTATCCACATTCGTGAGCATGCTGGTTCTGAACATTCCTCTGACTCTCCTTTCCCTCATGATGGTGTTCATCAGCGTCAAGGTCTCTGCAAAGCTCAGTTCCCTTTCAGGCAAGTACTTCGTCGAAAGGCAGAAGGACCTGGGAGCCGTAAACGGCTACATCGAGGAGATGATGCAGGGACAGAAGGTCGTGAAGGTCTTCTGCCGTGAAGAGCGCAGCACCGAGGACTTCAAGAAACTGAACGACAAGCTTCGCGAAAGTTCCAGGAAGGCCAACTCAATCGTAAACATCATAATGCCCGTCAACGGCAATATCGGAAACATCAGCTATGTACTCATAGCAATCGTCGGATCCATCCTGGCCATCCACGGACTGGGAGGCTTTACGATCGGAGCTCTGGTAACCTTCATGACATTGAACAGGAACTTCTCGATGCCTGTGGTTCAGGTCAGCCAGCAGTTCTCCAGCATCGTCATGGCCAGCGCCGGTGCTACCCGTGTATTCGAGATGATGGACCAGCAGCCCGAGGAAGACAACGGCTATGTCGAGCTGGTCAAGGCAAAGGTCGCAGAAGACGGAACAATCACCGAGACAGATGAGAACACACACGTCTGGGCATGGAAACATCCCCATCAGGCAGACGGAAGCGTGACATACCGCAAGCTTGAAGGTGCGGTGACATTCGATGGCGTAGATTTCGGATATACCCCTGAAAAGATGGTCCTTCATGACATAAAGATGTATGCAAAGCCCGGTCAGAAGCTTGCCTTCGTCGGCAGTACCGGTGCGGGAAAGACAACTGCGGTCAACCTGATCAACCGCTTCTACGACATCCAGGACGGAAAGATCCGCTTCGATGAAATCAATGTCAACAAGATCAAGAAGGCAGATCTCAGGCGAAGTCTCGGAGTTGTTCTTCAGGATACCCATCTCTTTACCGGCACAGTGATGGAGAACATCCGCTACGGCAAGCTCGATGCAACGGACGAAGAGTGCATCAGGGCAGCTCAGCTGGCCAATGCAGACGGATTCATCCGAAGACTTCCCAACGGTTATGATACCGTTCTGAAAAATGACGGAGCCAACCTGAGCCAGGGACAGAGACAACTTCTTGCCATCGCAAGGGCTGCAGTTGCAGATCCCCCTGCCCTGATTCTGGACGAAGCCACTTCTTCAATCGATACAAGAACCGAGGTTCTGGTCCAGCGCGGTATGGATGCCCTGATGGCAGGCAGGACAAGCTTTGTCATCGCCCACAGGCTTTCGACCGTCAAGAATGCCAACTGCATCATGGTCATGGAACAGGGGCGCATAATCGAGCGCGGAACACACGAGGAACTGCTGGAGCAGAAAGGCAAGTACTACACCCTCTACACCGGCAACAAGGCCTGATAGCAAGTACCTTTTGTGGCACTTAGTGACACTTTGTAGTCCTTGTACTCCTTGTGCTCCTTCTGATCCTTGTAATCCTTCTGATCCCTGTATATAAAAAACGGCGTAAACCTTTTGGTCTACGCCGTTTTGCTATTTAACAGTCTTTATTCATCGACTTCATCAAACGAAATCATTACGCTGCCGTTCTGGAACACAATGGAGATTTCCTCAATGCCGTTACTGGCCTCAAAGTACTGCATACCACCAAAAGAACCGCTGTTGGCATCAATGGTATAGCCGTGGCTCTGGGCAGCCTGACCGATTGCGTTGTATTCGTCGGCCGTTCTGCTCTTAAGGGAGATATTGAGCCCATCCTCATCATTGATGACCATGTCTCCGGAACGTACTCCGCCCGGGACCAGGAAAGCGTACTCGGCAGGAAGCTCGTTGCTGGGCGGAGTATACTCTCCCGGATCTTCGAAGTCAGACCAGTCTATATCGAACTGCGTGATCTCGTCAGGACCCGGAGTCCATGTACCCGGGTCATAGTCCACCCACTCCCCGAATGCGAAGACATAATCTTCATCGATATCGGAATCGGAATACACTTCGTCTTCATCGTAACTGAAATAACCGTCTGTCGCATACAGGACAGAGGCGCTCCAGTTATCAGGATTGACATACATGTCGACTATCTGCTCGACCGTGTAGAAGGAAAGATCGGGAAGGCCGTAATCGTTAAGACCATCGGCATAATATGGGTCATTGGGATCAAGCACGCCGGGCTTTTCAATCGGAGCACTCGGCTGTTTGTTATCCGGGGAGGAATTACAGGCGCCGAGAATCAACACCAAAGCTACGATAAGAAGAATTGAGAAACGTTTCTTCATTATTTCACCCCCTTCCAGCCTTTGCTGAGTACAATCAGACCGGTCTCCAGGTCACGGAAGATATCATGGTTCACTG
>JAGCUM010000123.1 GCA_017962865.1 Spirochaetales bacterium | reverse complement strand
GCTTCTGTCCGGGAGTAAGGTCGTTTTCCATTATTCCGTTCACATCCCCCAGGGTCTTGGGGCTGATGGCCAGACCGAGCTGGGAAGCAATTGAAACGAGCGTATCGCCTTCATTGACAACATAAAGGGTGCCGTCGCGGTCGGGAACCTGCAATGTGCTTCCGATCCAAAGGTCCATGGTGCTCTTGATCTGGTTCACGGCAACGAGGGTCTGGACGCTAAGACCGAAGCTGTCGGCTATCGAGAGAAGCGAATCGCCCTCCTTGATGGTGTACTGCTGATACCTGACGATATCCCTAGAGAAGGAAGACTGCTGAGAAATCGACAGATTCTGTGCAATTGCGGGCTTTTTCATCTCCACGCTTTCTTCCATGACGACAGAATCCTCGGGAACATCCGAAAGCCCGTAATCCGAAGCCGTTATGTAATCCGTCTCCAAGGCCGATGCCGCCGAGAGTGCGCTGATGGCGCTGTCAATCGAGAGGTCCACAGAGGAATCCCCTGTCTTCGAGGCAACGGTGGAGGCCTCGGCAACAGGCTCGGGTTCTGCAGTCGGGGGAACTACCACCTTGTCGGCTGCATTATCAGAGACAGCAGGAAGAGCGTTGCTTTCGGCACCTGTGAGTTCCTGAGTCTCGAGAAGCTTGACCCAGACAAGGACAGCTATGGCACAGATGAGGATGGACAGCAGAATAACTGCAAGGAGAATCTTGGAAGACGAACTTCCCCTCCTCGAGACCCTGTTGTCGCTTAGATCATCATAGCTTCTGGAACGTGCCACGGCAATTAACCCCTTGTGTAACCTTCTCTGTAATTATAATATCAAATCATGGGTTCTTCAACGAGTAGAGGCAACATTTCCACCTTCATGCTTACCATAGCTATCCTGGTCATACTTGTACTGGTGGGTGTTCTGGCAGAACTCATGATTTCAAACGGTGTCCGGACAGGCAAATACAACAACCCCAATGTTGCGACCCATGTCGTACGCGGAACCATCTATGACCGCAACGGCAGGGCCCTTGCCCTGGAAGTTCCGACCACGACCGTTTTTGTCAGAAAGGGCTCTCCCAACATCGAAACGATATCCCAGATCATTTCAATCCATGCGGATTCCACCCCCGGAGATATAATCCATACTATCTCGAATTCCACAGACGAACTGGTGCAGGTAGTCTCCAAGCTTGAAGCATCGGCCGCCACCATGATTTTGGCAGACCTTGAGAAAAGCAATATCCCGTAGGAGTAAGTGGTCCTACGCAAGGAATATACCAGGAACTACCCTGCAGCCTTCCATGCCGCCCAGCTGATTAGCGAAACCGAGAAGGTCTTCGACAACGTGCTCTCTCCCGCTCCGGGATTCGGCGAGTCCACGACCTATGGAAAGGATGTGTATCTTACAATCGATCTCGATATCCAGTATCTGCTGGACCTTGCCCTGCAGCAGGTCTTTGAAATCCAGAGCCCGGACTACTGCGTGGGCCTTGTCCTGGATATCCGCAGCGGAGAGGTTCTTGCAGATACCACATACCCCTTCTACGACCTGAACGACAGTTCTGCAATATCGGAATCCCAGAAGACCAACAGGGCTCTGGTCAATTCCATAACCCGTCCCGATGTACGGATTGCCGAGGTGAAATGCGTTCTCGGGGTCACGGAGCACAATCAGGAATCAAGGATTGTCTCCTATTCCGCAAACGGAGAATACACAAGGGATCTTGATGTGATTGCCGACCTGGTCAGATTCCCGGACGGATATACATCGGTTGTCACGACCGTTCCCGATGAGAATCCCAGATACCTTATCTTCGTCGGTTCGGTCAATCCCAAGTTCTACAGAGTCTCTTCGGTTCTGGATTATGCAGTGAATTCCGTCGAGCAGGGTCTTTCAGCTCAGAACAAGCTTTGACAGTATCTTTTCCTGTTTGACCAGCATGGGCTCGGAGGGATCGTTTGTCTGATGATTCTCCCCTGAAAGGTGAAGGACACCGTGTATCAGCAGCCGCCTGAGTTCCTCGCTTTCAGTAACCTTGAAGGTCCGGGCGTTTCTCTGAAGGACCTCCGGGCAGATCAGCATATCACCCAGTACCCTCTTGCGCCTGCCTGCGCTTATGAATCCGAAACCGTCGTCATCCTCTGCGGCGAAGCTCAGGATATCCGTGCTGTCGTCTATATCCCTGAACTGTCTGTTCATCCTTTTCATATTCACTTCATTGATGAAGGATACCGAGAACTCCACATCGGATAGTTTGAGTTCGGAAAGCACCTTGTTCAGATACTCAAGCACATACTTTTTGGGGGCAAGCTCCTTGTAGGCTTCCCTGTCATAAGAAACATCGATTGTATTCATGTTCATCAATCCTCATCGGGATATTCGATTCTGGAATGGTTCCTGGCAACAAGAGTCTTTACGAAAGCCTCGGAAAGGGTCCTGATGTCGTTCATCGTCAGGTTGCTGTCATCCAGCTGACCGCGCTCGATCTTACCCATGAAGATGCTGTCAATCAGCTTGGCATACTTGGATGCGTTCGGAGTCACGGTACGGCTGGCAGCCTCGATGCTGTCTGCGAGCATGACGATTCCGCACTCCTTGAAGTCCGGGATATCGGCATTGTAGGAGAAATCGGATGCCTTGACCTGCTCGCCCTTGTTGTCGTCTGCAGATGCAGCTTGGAATTTCAGGGCTTCATTGTAGAAATAGGCGATTATATCGTTGCCGTGGTGGCTCTGGATGATCTTGATGACCTCGATGGGAAGACCTGCTTCCCTTCCCTTTTCCGCACCGACCTTGATGTGGCTCTTGATGACGGCAACCGAAAGGCTCGGGCTGATATCGTCATGCTTGTTTACGCCGTTCTGGTTCTCGATGAAGTACTCGGGATGCTCGATCTTTCCGATATCGTGATAAAGTCCTCCTACCCTTGCAAGCAGCGGATTTGCACCGATTGCCTTGGCTCCGACTTCGGCAAGGTCGGCAACCGCGACGCTGTGGCTGTAGGTTCCGGGAGCGGCACCCGACAGTCTGTTGAGGATCGGGTTCTCTCCGTATGCAAGCTCGTAGAGTCTGAAGATGGTCGGAAGATTGAAGACCTTCTCGGCTACCGGAAGCAGAGCCGTCAGAAGGATATAGGCGATCGAGACGTTTATCAGGGTTCCGAGAAGAACCGTGAAGATCATCGTGAACGATGCCTGCGTGATAACCATGAACAGAATCGATACGCCGGCACAGGCGATGGACGAGAAGAACCACTGGTAGATCATGTCCAGACGTCTGTTGAAGAACCTGATGAGGAACACAGAGACGCTGGAACAGACTATGCAGTAGAAGAAGGTCATGATGGAAGCGGTCGGAAGCGTTGCCATCACGGCAGCCAGCATGAAGCTGGAGACGAAACCTATTCTCTTATAGCCCGTGACTTCCGTCATGAACAGCGGAAGGAAGAAAATCGGAAGGAAGGAATCACTGAATTCAAGGTTCAGCCGTGACGAAAGCAGCGTCAGGAAGAATGTCGATACCATTGAAATCAGGAAGCCTGCGACAAGCAGGAAATTGTGCTGCCTGAAGTGAAGGTCGCTGCTTCCCAGGAACATTCCGAATACGTAGAGTCCGAGGGAAAGCACTATGCTGTCGAAGATTATGTGACCCACCATCTCTATGAACGAGAAGGAATTGCTCTGGGTGCTCAGAAGCCTCAGAAGCTCCATCTGCTCATGGTTGACGACATGATCGGCCTCGATGAGGATCTGTCCCTTGGTAATGGAAATCACGACGGTATCCACGCTCGCAGCGGCATCATCCCTTCTATGCTCCGTAAGGGCTCTGTCGTAACGGATATTGGGCTCCGTGATTACCTGGATGATATCCTCAAGGAGAATGGCTTCCTTTGCCGTGAGATTGTCCAGGATTCCCGAAAGGCGCTCGGTAAGGAACTCACGGATATTGGAATCCATGACAACGAATGTGCCGTTGAGCTCGATCGTGTATTCGAAGGAACCCGAATCCTGGAACATGTTGCTGATTGTGATTTCGGAATAGCCTTCGTTCCATGCCTCCCTTATCTCCGACTCATCGAAATAACCTATCTTGAGGATTTCCGAAACGATGTCATAAGCAAAGGAAAGGATGTCGACCTTGTCCAGCGACATGATCTGAGAGGCAGTCGTCTCACCCAGTATCATCACAAGGGTTTCGTAATCGAAGTTGGCAACTGCCTGACGGACAGCGTCAGCCCTGGCAAGAATCCTTGAATTGGTTATGTTGGACAACGAGAAGACGGGAAGCACTGCTGCTCTGGCCTCCGCGACAGCCTTCTCCGTAGCCTTTGAATCTATAAGGTCGATCGATGTCTTGGCATAGACGTTCTTCTCGGCGATTTCTCCGATCGTATAGCCTGAGTAAATGGACTTGTACTGAACCTGTGTGTTGGTCTTGAGCAGAATCGGAACCGTTACCGAGAAAACCAGCATTATAAGAGTGCAGAAAAAGAGAGAAAGCTTTCTGGATCCCGCTCTGTCTGCCTTAGTTTTTTTCATATGCGTCAATTATCCTTTGCACTATCCGTGACCTTACCGTATCGCGGGCGGAGAAGTTCACGAATGAAATACCCTCGATGCCATCCAGGATGCTTCTTGCATGCACCAGACCGCTCTGCTGGGGCTTGGGAAGGTCAATCTGGGTGACATCTCCTGTTATTATAGCACAAGAGTTTTCTCCTATCCTAGTGAGAAACATCTTCATTTGGGCCTGAGTGGTGTTCTGGGCCTCATCGAGGATTATGCAGGCATTGTGGATGCTGCGGCCCCTCATGTAAGCCAGCGGGGCTATCTCTATGGAGCCCGAATCCTCAAGCCTCCTTATGAACTCCTTTAAGAAGGCTTCGTCTTTATTGCTGAATTTACAGAGAGCCCCGGCAAACTCCAGGGCTCTGCTATCTAAATTATTATTCATGTTATTCCAAACTCCAAGGTATATGTTCTACACAAACGCCGCCGGCGCTGCCGTCCATGTTGACCGCGTCAAGCGTCTTTGTTATCAGGACTCCCGTATTGTCATACATATACATCTCACCCATGTAATTACCGCATTCATTGTTATGGTCCTCGATGTTTACGGTGTAGGTGACGTCATACATATCGTCGATGAGCTCGGTTATC
>JAGCUM010000122.1 GCA_017962865.1 Spirochaetales bacterium | reverse complement strand
GGGATATGAGGTAGAACAGGGAAGAGGCCAGGATGCTGATCACCACCATCACGACGAAGTTCTTGAGGGCGTCCTTGACGAGGGCGGTGTCGTTGGTGCCCACGCCCAGGCCGAAGCCGAGGATCGGGCCCATCACGGGGGAGATGAGCATGGCGCCGATGATCACCGGAATGGAGTTGAGGTTCAGGCCCACGGCGGCGATGATGATGGCGCAGGCGAGGATGAAGACGTTGGGACCGCGGAAGGCGATGCCGGAGCGTATGCGGCCCTCGGCGGACCGCACGTCCACGTGGTCCTTCATGCTGACCAGGGAGCGGAAAAAGACGGAGAATTTGTTCATTCCTTCCAACCTTACAACTTACAAAGATACAAAAAAAAACTGCCTGCAAGGTTTTTGCCGTGATGCGGTTGCCGCTGCGGTAATATTTTTACAACAACTGATTGAATCAGTGAACTGCCATGCCGTTGATCCGGACATGGTGCACCTGTGTCTTCGGGACGGTCGTAGTGCTGAATGGGATTTCCGCAGCTTCTTCTAAAGATCTGCAAAGCCTGCGACAACATCCTGTGGATTCGTTTCGAGAGTCCCCATCCGAAGGATTTCTCCGATGAACTGATTGAGGTCATCGCACGGGAGGAAAGAGTCGCAAAACACCTGCATGTTCCCATGCAGAGCGGAAGCACCCGCATTCTGGGTCTGATGAACCGCCGTTATTCACGTGAATCCTATCTTGACTTGATACATAGAATTAGTGCCCGAATTCCGGAGATGACCTACGCAGTGGATGTAATGGTTGGATTCCCTTCGGAAACGGAGGAAGAGTTCCGGGAGACTATCTCCGCGATGGCAGAAGTGGGCTATATAGAAGCCTACATGTACTACTGGAATCCCCGCGAGGGGACGCGGGCCTGCACGATGGAAGGCCAGATGCCCGAATCGGAGAAGCAACAGAGGCTCCAGAAACTTATTGACTGGCAGCTGGAGAATGCGGCACGTATCAAGAGAACCCGTGCCCACGGCGTGCAGAAGGTGCTGGTGACACAGGTCTCCCGTGATGACGAGAAGAAGATGCTCGGTCGCAACGAGCACAACGAGATGGTAGCCTTTGATGTTCTGCCGGACGCCGAAGTGAAGATCGGTGATATGGTCGATGTCTGCTTTACTGCCCTGAACGGCAATACCTATCTGGGCAGACAGGTCTGAGGAGGAAGGATGAAGCAGTTCAATGACAGTTATGCGGAGAAAGAGGAAGTCTTCAGACCCAAGTTCGAAAGGCTTGTGAACCTCATAGAGAACAGCAACCGCATGACGGTTTTCACGGGCGCAGGGGTATCGACCTTGAGCGGGATTCCCGATTTCCGGGGCAAGCATGGGGTTTACAATGACCCGTGGCAGGGGATGGAGGTCGAGGATATCATTTCCATGACGTTCTTCCGTCGGGAGCCGGGGATTTTATACAAGTGGGCCAAGGATGTGTGGTACAGGCTTGAGGGTTACGAGCCGAACATCGTACACAGGACGCTTGCGCTGATGCAGAAGAAGGGCCTTCTGCGGTCGGTCTACACGCAGAACATCGATATGCTTCACCAGAAGGCAGGCTCGAAGAACGTATATGAGGTTCACGGAAGTCCGGAGTTCCATCATTGCACCCGATGCCGTGCCAGGTATACATACGCCGAGATTGCCCCTTTGGTGCTCCGCGATGAGCTTCCGATCTGCAAAAAGTGCGGGGGAGTGATCAAGCCGGATATCATTTTCTATGAGGAAAGCCTCAACGAGGATGTGCTGAATGCTGCCTGGAGCGAGTTCTCTTCTTCGGATCTCTGTCTGGTGCTGGGTTCGTCCCTGACGGTTCAGCCTGCAGCATCGCTTCCGATGCTGGCCAGACGCAACGGGGCGGATGTCGTGATCGTAAACGCTCAGAGCACGCCTCAGGACTATTCGGCCACGCTTCTGTTCTCGGATCTGAAGCAGACTTTCGAGGCTTTGAACGAATATCTATTGAACAAATGATTGAATGTTAGTATTTTCTCTGTTGGTAATTAGGTATAGAGAATGATTCAGAGAAACGAAAACATACGCAACATCGCCATCATCGCGCACGTCGACCACGGAAAGACGACGCTTGTCGATGCTCTTTTCCGCCAGAGCGGAGTTGCCTCGGAGGACGGGGCCGACCGCATAATGGACAGCGGTGCCATCGAGCGCGAGAGAGGCATAACCATCAATGCAAAGAACTGTGCCATCCGCTGGCGCGGTAAGAAAATCAACATCATAGATACTCCGGGCCACGCCGATTTCGGCGGAGAAGTTGAGCGCGGACTGTCGATGGTCGACGGAGTAATCCTTCTTGTCGACGCGGCCGAAGGCCCGCTTCCTCAGACCAGATTCGTTCTGGGAAAGGCTCTGGAGAAGAACCTAGCTGTAATAGTCGTCATCAACAAGATCGACCGTCAGGATGCCAGGGCTGAAGAGGTTCTCGAGGAAGTATATGACCTTCTCCTTGAGCTTTCGAATGATGAGGATATGCTTGAGGTGCCCGTTTTCTATGCAAACGGCAGGGCAGGTTTCTGCTCTTCAAAGCTCAACGATCCCGAGGCAAAGAACATCTATCCGCTTCTGGATGCTGTCGTAGACCATATACCGGCACCTTCATTCGATGACGAGGAGCCGTTCCAGATGCTGGTTTCGGACCTCTCCTACAATGACTACCTCGGTCGCCTTGCAGTAGGAAAGATCATCAACGGAAGCGCTTCGGTCAATGATTCGCTTATCTGCATTACCGAGGACGGCAGCCATGTGAATCTGAGGGTCACAAGGCTTCAGGTCTACAACGGACCAACATTCACGCCGGCTGACCATGTTACTCCCGGGGATATCGTCGTTCTGTCCGGTATAGAGAATGTTTCGATAGGCGATACCATCTGTACGAAGGACCATGCCAAAGCACTGCCCAGAATCCATGTCGATGAGCCTACGGTCTCCATGCTGTTCTCGAAGAACATCTCTCCGCTTGCGGGAAGGGACGGAAAACTCCTTACATCTGCCAAGATATGGGAGAGACTCGGAAAGGAAGCTCTCAGAAACGTATCCATCCAGGTGGAGAAGAACCCCGACGATTCGTTTACGGTCAAGGGCCGCGGAGAGTTCCAGATTGCAATCATCGTTGAGCAGATGCGCCGCGAGGG
>JAGCUM010000121.1 GCA_017962865.1 Spirochaetales bacterium | reverse complement strand
GTTCACGAATCCGCTGAACATCACCTTCAACGGTGACAACCTTGATCTGGATGTCTGGATGGATGACGGGATGCTTCTCGGTCTCGGATATCTTGATGATCTCGAGTTCTATCCATCCGAAGGCGTGATTGTCCGTGCTTCGAGCGCACTTGTTGGCAGTTATGATACCCAAAACAGCGGATTCGCAATCGATCTGATTGATTTCTCGGTTCTTGTTTCCGACTCCTTCGAAGTAGGATTCGACCTTTCGCTTACGGATCACAGTATCTTCCTCAGCAAACTCAGGTTGGGCAACCGCGAAGAGGATGTGAATTACAGCGGAAGTGCCGATTTCACTTTCTCGGACATCCCGAGCCTGCTGAAGCTGGATACCTCTTCCGTGAACGGAACGGTCAACCTCCTGAGGACCAACTCGCGTACAGCCCTGAGGGGTGCGGCAACCGAGAACCAGTTCTATCTGGATTTCTACTACAGGGGAGTCAGGGACGACTCCCTCAAGGCAAGTCTTTCCATATTGGGACAGAGGGATAATGCCCTCTATGCTTCTGCAAAGCTCATCTGGGGAAGCGAAGACAGCAACGAATTCACCTTCAACGCCCTCTATGACGACAAGAAGATCAGCCTCTATGATTCCTATGGAAAGCTTGGAAGCCTCAGCATCGAAGATATCAACCTGCTCGTGGACCTCGGACATCTGACTCTGGACGGAAGCCTGAACTTCAGGAACGAAATCAAGGGCCTGAGCGCGGAGCCCACTACACAGAGCGGAAGGCTCACGATTTCCGCAAGCGGACCCGAGGTCTCGAGCGGACTGTTCCAGGCCTTCGTCGGACTCGATTACGGTTTTGATTTCAGGATAGGGCTTTCCGATATCACGCTTTCGGACGGCTATTCCATGGCCGATACTCAGGTCGACATGCATCTGGAGAACGGACTCATGTCTCTCAGCGGAAGCCTGATAAACGGCAGTTACGATATGGAAAGCGGCTATCTGGATATCGAGATCGACGAGGATATCCTGTTCGGCTTCAAGGCAAAAGGATACGTAGGGGATAATCTGGATCTGATGGTAAGCGACATCAGCTTCCCGCTTCCGATCCTGAATCAGTTCACGGGTAATCCTTCATTCAGATTCACCAACGGCCTGATCGAAGGCGATGTCCTGATTCAGGGTCCGCTTTCCAATCCGAGCCTCTACGGTATGGTCTATTGCCAGTCCTATGAGATGACCCTGTTCTTCCTGCCTGACCAGATCATCACTGCCAAGAACGTGGCTCTCTCGCTGAACGACCATTCGCTTCTGGTTTCCAGAACGCCGATGGCAGGCTACAGCGAGGCCGACGGACGATACTTCTTCGGCGATGTCGCAGTTGACATCGTCATGCAGGGACTGGGAGTGGAGACCTTCGACGTAAGCCTCAACATAGACAGGGAAACCCCGATCGATTTCTGGCTCCCGATGCTGATGGGCGATAATGAATTCGAAATCCGCGGAGATGTTTCGGGCTATGTTGATTTCGCAGTCAATGCGGGCAGACCCAAACTGTCGACCGATATCTACGTCTCGTCCATGCTCATCGATTTCAGGTTCGACGAGGAGTTGCCTCAGTGGTTCTACAATCAGCCGAAGCAGCCTTCTGATATGGATATCACGATGACAACGGGCCACGACGTGGAGTTCTACTATCCGGAGAAGGATAATCCGTTCATCAACTTCACGCTTGCTGAGGATCGTACGCTGCGCCTGATGCTCGACGGCGGCACATTCAAGACCGACGGAGGAATAGCCGTCAAGACCGGACAGGTCTACTACTTCCAGAACGACTTCATAATCAGGGATGGAAGTGTGGATCTCTCGCAGCGCAGGTTCGCAGGACTTGAGGACAGTGTTCCGTTCGTGCTGAACCTGACTGCTGAGATCACGGACTATGACTCCGACGGAAACAAGGTCATCATCAGCATGATCCTGCAGAATGCAACGCTGGATAACATCAATCCGCGTTTCACAAGTAATCCTGCCAAGAGCGAGAACGAGATCCTGGCCATGCTGGGTCAGAGCGTGCTTGCTTCCGGAGCTCTGGACAGGACCCTCTCGCTGTCTTCTCTGGCACGCTTTGCCAGAACAGCCCGTGATGCCCTGACAAGGGTAGGAGTGATCGAGTCCAACAAGAATTACTCGATCACGGGTACTGTGCGAAATGCCCTTGGACTGGATATATTCTCGGCCCGTTCGAATATCCTTTCCAACGTCATAATCGATGCCCTTCCGGGAGAGCTGACCGGAAGGCGTGACATAAGCATGCTTGCGCGCTATCTGGACAGGACATCCCTGTTCGCAGGCAAGTATGTGGGGGACAACTGGTTCGTAAAGGTGCGTCTGATGCTGAAAGCCGACAGCAATGTCAAGCTTTCGAACAAGGTCGGACACTTCCTTGCGAAGGATCTGATACTTGATACGGAGATAAGCCTTGACTGGGATACTCCGATGGGAACTCTGAGCGTGTTCACACAGCCTCGAGAGTTGTCTGTTTTCGATATTTTGGATACTATTGGTTTCAGTGTAACCAAGCAGATACAGTTTTAATTAGGATATTGTATCTTCGGGAGACGTTTGATGAAAAGAAAATTGATTTTGGCTTTGATCCTGACACTTGCGGTTCTCTTTACCGCAACCGCAGCCGACGCCTGGTACTATAACATGGAGATTTCCGAGTTCTCGTACTCCGGAATCAAGAACATAAGGGAATCGGATATCAACGATGCCCTCTATGTGTACCGTTACAAGCCGTTCACCAACGAGCTGTTCTCGGAGCTTCAGGAGAAACTCTATGCCATCGACGGAGTTGACTTCTTCACCGCCGATGCAGAGAAAACGGAAGCCGGCGGACTGAGGATAGTCTTCGAATTCTATGAGATTCCCATGATCACGGCCATCACCTACGAGGGCAACAGCGCCATCAAGACCAGGGAACTCAGGGAAGCCGTCACCGCCATCGGTGTCGGAAAGTTCATCGAGCCTACCTCGAAATCCGTCTTCCAGAGCGCAGTTGACCAGATCAGGGCAGCCTATACCGCAAAGGGATTCATGAGCGTCCCCATCGAATATGAAATCGAAGAGGATGAGGAGAACAGCTCCTACAAGGTCAACTTCAGCATCACTGAAGGCGAGCAGACCAGAGTCACTCAGTTCATCTTCACGGGCAACGAGCACTTCGATGCCGCCAGCCTGAAGAAGGAAGTCAAATCCAAGGTCAAGTCGCTGTTCAACAACGGATATCTTGACGAGGACAAGCTCCGCGCCGATGCCGCCAATATCGCAGCATATTATCAGAAGAACGGTTACATCGACGTCATCGTCTCCGAACCCATCATCACCTATGTCGAGTCTCCCAGCGCCAAATATCTTGCCGCAACGGTCACATTCGATATCGTAGAGGGCCAGCAGTGGTTCTACGGCGGAATGGAAGTCACCGGAAACACCATCTTCAGCGATGATGAAATCAGGGGCGTCCAGTCCATGAAGGTCGGTTCGGTCCTCAACCTCGAGACCGTCCAGGCAGAGTACGGAGCAATCGCAGATCTTTACTACAACGACGGTTACATCGCCAACGGCATGGACATCTCCAATATCCGTGACGATACGAACATGACCGTCAAGTTCTACCTCGATATCACCGAAGGTCCGCAGGCCGTGGTCGAGGAGATCCTGATCACAGGTCTTCAGAAGACCAAGGAATATGTCATGCGCCGTGAGCTTGCAATCAAGCCGGGCGACATCTTCTCCAAGGCCAAGCTGGTCACGAGTGCACAGAACCTCTACAACACGGGTCTTCTGGCAAATCTGGACTATGACCTGATGTACGGTCAGACCGATAACGGAGTGATCCTGGAGTTCATCCTGGAAGAGGGCAAGACGAAGGACATCCAGTTCGGAGCCACCTTCGGCGGAACGCTCAACCAGTTCCCGGTATCCGGCTTCATTCAGTGGCAGGACCGCAACTTCATGGGCAAGGCTCAGACGGTGGGAATCGGCGTGACGCTTTCCCCGGATACCCAGTCCATCGATCTCAGCTTCGGTGACAACTGGTTCCGTGACCACAGATGGTCCAACTCCATAAGCTTGGGATTCTCTCACTCTGCACATGACGGTGAACTCCAGCTCGGAACCAACGCTCCCGTGTACTACAACGGACGTAACAGTTCCGAGACCTGGCCGCTCGGTTATTCTTCTCCCAGCCAGTGGACGCTTTCCAACAACGAGTACCCGTCGGCAAGGGATCTGATGAAATATGACCTGTTCACATTCTCCGTGGGCTACAATACCGGTTATCCGTTCATCTTCGATGTCGGCAGACTCTCGCTCTTCGGCGGAGCCTCGGTCAGCCTCAACAAGGCCTTCTACGACCAGAAATACATCCCGTTCGAGAAGCTGATTTTCCAGTACGGCCAGAAGTGGCAGTTCTCCAACAAGATCAGCATGGGTATCCAGTGGGACGGAAGAGACTATATCACGAACACCACGAAGGGTTATCTGCTGAGCACATCGGTCACATATGCCGGAGGTATTCTGGGCGGTCTTTCGAACTACATCAAGCTCAATACATCGGCTGCCGGATACCTCAAGCTCTTCTCCGTCAAGCTGAAGGAAGAGGGGACGAAGAACATCATGCTCTGCGTCTCCACATCGGCAAGCTTCATGCTTGACCAGTTCTACAACTACGAGAAGCAGGGCCTCAGGTTCTGGGATCCGAAGCTCGGTGCAACCAAGTACGAGATGCTCTACATCGACGGTATGACCATCGGACGCGGATTCAACATGGTCATCGACCAGGCCTTCCTGTGGGACAACATGATCGAGATCAGCTATCCTCTGGTCGAGAACATCCTGAATGCCGAGCTCTTCGTGAGCGCCACAGGCGTCAATTCCGAGCTCAAGCAGGTCAAGCAGGGTATCAATTGGTACTTTGCTGCCGGCGGCGGTATCAGGCTCAAGATCCAGGGCTTCCCGCTCGGTCTGTACCTTGTAAAGAACGCAACCTTCAAGCATCCGTACGTTGCCTCCATGGAAGGGGACAGAACCTTCGAGTGGGTCGGAGGATCGTTCTTCCACGGAAAGCGTGATACCAGCGGAATGAGCCTTGTGCTTGCAATCTCAACTTCATTGATCTAAAAGAATTGCCATGGCTGATACTCCCTTGATGAAGCAATACCGCGAGATGAAGAGCCAGTACGCGGATATGGTGCTCTTCTTCCGTCTCGGTGACTTCTACGAGATGTTCGACGAGGATGCAAAAGAGGTATCGGCCTTACTGAATCTGACTCTCACGCACAGGGGCGATTCCCCGATGTGCGGTATTCCCTTCCACGCAGCCAAGAACTACATCAAGAGGCTTCTGGACTGCGGGAAGAAGATTGCCATCTGTGAGCAGATGGAGCTCTCGGAGAATTCCAAGGCCCTTGCACGGAGGGAGGTGGTGCGCATCGTCACACCGGCTACCGTTGTGGACGAGGACTTTCTGGACGACAAGAGCTTCAATTACATTATCTGCTTCTTCCAGTATGCCCTGGCTTTCTGCGATGTCTCCACGGGAGATTTCCATATCAGGGCCCTCGATTCGAAGAACAAGGCCCAGTCGGTGCGTACCGCGCTGCAGCAGATAGCCCCGCGCGAGGTTCTGGTCTGCGAGGACGAATACTTTCTGGAT
>JAGCUM010000120.1 GCA_017962865.1 Spirochaetales bacterium | reverse complement strand
CAACATCCTCTTCTGGACGCTGGGCAGTCTGGGAAGCTCGAGCTGGACCAGGGTCCTGATACTGGCTCTGGTTCTGGCTGCAGGTACCGTAGTTGTGGGCAGAAACTGCACCGCAATGGACCTGCTTCTTCTGGATGACAGTACGGCCATCTCCAGCGGCGTGAACATCAAGGCAACGAGAATCGCCCTATTGGCAGTCGCATCGGTGGTCACCGCCACGGTCGTGTGCTTCTGCGGGATCATAGGCTTCGTGGGACTGATGAGCCCTCATTTCGTGCGCATCCTTGTGGGCCCCAAGCACAGGAGGCTCCTGCCGCTTTCAATGCTCATGGGGTCGGCCATACTGCTGTTTGCAGACATCGTCTGCCGCTTCGCCATCGCCCCGTCGGAGCTTCCCATCGGTATCATCACGTCCGTTCTGGGGGCCCCGGTGTTCCTTACGCTTCTGAGGAGGAAACGCCATGTCTGAGAATGCCATTTCCATCAGGAGCCTGAGCGGAGGCTATGAGGACAACGCCATCATAAAGGATCTGAGTCTTGAAATCTCCAAGGGCGGCTTTACCGCCATCGCAGGTCCAAACGGCGCTGGAAAGAGCACCCTTCTCAAGTATCTGATCAGGGAATTGCGTTGCCCGGAAGGCACTGCTCTTCTCTTTGACAGGGATGTCAATTCGTTGAAGCAAAAGGAATTGGCAAAGCTCATCAGCTTTCAGGGTCAGTATGTTCCCAAGGCAGATGACTTTACGGTGCGCGAGCTTGTTGCCCTCGGGCGCTTTGCCTACGGAGATGTCGGTACAAGCAACGAAGAAGTTGAGAACGCCCTTGCCCTTACGGGAATCAGCCATCTTTCGGAGAAGTACATAACCCGTATCTCGGGTGGAGAATTCCAGCTTGCCATGCTTGCAAGGACCATCTGCCAGAATGCCGGGATCCTTGCCCTGGACGAGCCTGTGAACAACCTGGACCCAAGGCATCAGATCATGCTTCTTGACCTGCTAACGACGCTTGCATCGGAAGGAAAGACAATCGTCTGCGTGCTTCACGATCTCAATGCAATCCTCCGAAGCTGCACCAACTGCATCCTGATGAAGGACGGCAAGGTGTTTGCCCACGGACAGACAAAGACAGTCCTGACACAGGAAAACATCAAAGCCGTCTACGGTGTAGACGGACAGATCATCGAGAAAGGCAGCAGGTCGGTAATACTGTTCGATTAACCTTTGTCGTGTCCGATAGCCTTGAGCATACGGTTGTAGCCCCTGCTCTCTACGGCATCCTCGGACAGGCCCACGGCAGTCAGAAGGGAGCGCAGAGCCCTGTCTGCACCCTCGATATCGAAGCCCTCGGCTGATTCAGCACAGATTTCCATCTCCAGAAACCATCCCAGATATTTAACGTCCAGAAGCTCCGCATGGACATCGAATCCGTCATGAAGAACATGGAAATGGGTACCCTTCTTCCATTTGAGCCTGCAGACCTGAAGGCCTATGCCGCTGCAGAATTTGAGGATATTGTCCCACTGGTTATCGGGTGCGGTGAATTCAAGTTCCTGGTTCTCCTCAGTCCCCTTCTCGGTCTTGACCTTGCTGGGCTTTGCAGTAAAGAGGATATCGGGACCATCGGCGGTCATCTCGCGTCTTACACGGAAGATGGGATTCCCGTCATCGGTCTGAGACCAGTACATATCGAACTTGTTCACGGGGCCGAGGCTTTTGGCCGAAGGCAGGGCGGAAATCGCAGCAAGGACGGAATCGACCTGATCTTCTCTCACATGTGCCTTCAACTCGATTTCAAAGCCCATAATTGCCCTCCTCTCAGTATTTCCAGGGGAATATCATGCTCTTGAGACTTCGCGGACCCACAAGCTGCCGCTCCTCGTAGAGCAGGTCCTCCCAGTTGACATCCTTTCTCGTAGCCTCGGGATTTGCCTCCAGGAAGTCATACTTCTTCATGATGAGCCTCACGGTATCCATCCTCGACAGGCTGATACCTCCGAGACCCGGAATCAGTGATGCGGTAAGAATGGTAAGTGCCAGGTCAATGACTGTCCTCAGAAGCAGGAACATGGTGGTTCCGAAGTTGTCCGAAACAACGAGAAAACACTTCTTGAGGGTCTTAAGTGCCCCGTCGGCCTCCATGTGGAAACAGAGCGGGAAGAAATACTGCAGTGCCAGGAGAACCGCCACGATGATCCAGAACAGCAGCATTCCCATTATCAGACCGAAATAGCTGTCGAGGGCAAAGTAGAACGGCATGCCGAACATGATCACGAATCCTATGGCAAGGCAGATGCCGAAATGCAGAAATGCATGGCCGATGTGGAATCTGAAGGCTTCCTTGAAGGCTGCAAAGCCGCCCTTCTTGTATCTGCTGTACCCGAATGTAACTGCATTCACGCCCAGCGAATACATGCTGAAAGCCAGAAGAGCCACAACCATGATGATTACGGAAAGCAGAACCGAATAGTCAGCTGCGACGGCTGACAGATAGATGAGGGCCAGAGGGACGACAAAGCCGATATTCATCAGGACAACAAAGAGCATGTTGTCCCATAGATCGAAGAAACCTTTCTTTATCAGAAAACCTATCATACAAGAAATCTACAATTATCTCGGCAGAATGACAACACCCAAGTTCAAATCACACGAAATCCACATACACCGGAGCATGGTCACTTCCTGTGATGGCAGCGTCGATTCCTGCGGCCTTCACCCTGCTCTCCGACCTCTTGGAAACCAGCCAGTAGTCGATTCTCCATCCGGCATTGCGCTCGCGGGCCTTGAAGCGGTAGGACCACCAGCTGTAGGCATCCTTCAGATCCGGATAGAACATCCTGAACGTATCCGTAAAACCGCAGTCCAGAAGCTTGGAGAAGCTCTCGCGCTCCTCGATGGTGAAGCCTGCATTTCTTAGGTTCGCCTTGGGGTTCTTGATGTCGATTTCCTTGTGGGCGACATTGAGATCCCCGCAGATCAGGACAGTCGTCTTCTCATCCAGCTCCTTTACGAAGGATCTGAAGTACTCGTCCCATTCAAGGCGGAACGGAAGACGGGCAAGTTCATCCTGCGAGTTGGGAGTATAGACGTCCACCACGTAGAAATCCTCGAATTCCAGGGCGCAGATGCGGCCCTCATCGTCCTT
>JAGCUM010000119.1 GCA_017962865.1 Spirochaetales bacterium | reverse complement strand
GATTCTGGCGATTATCTTTCCGATAAGTGCTCTCTGCACTGCATCCGGCTTTATTGCGATGAATGTTCTTTCAATCATGTCTTCTATCCTCCATGTACGCAAATCTTACAACAAAAGTCGGAAAGACGGTAGTCCACTTCCTGCTCAGTGAATATAATCGAGGTATGAAGACCGCGCTGTTCCTGTTCAATCCACACGCAGGCAAGGGAAGCATAAAAGCAGGACTCTCCAAGATAACCGACACACTCACCCGTGCAGGCTTTCTTGTAACCGTCTACCCCACACAGGCCAAAGGCGATGCACGCGAGAAAATCCTCCGTTGGGGACTCTCCTATGACAGGATCGTCGTAGCAGGCGGAGACGGCATGCTGCATGAGGCGCTCAATGCAGTCATGAGGCTCGAGCGGCAGGTGGATCTTGCCTACATCCCTTCCGGAACAGCCAACGATTTTGCAATCTCCAACAGGATTCCCAGATCAGTGGACAAAGCCGTACAGGTGGCGGTGGAAGACAACCGCAGGACCATCGATATCGGCAGCTTCAACGGAGAGTACTTCTCCTATGTAGCGGCCTTCGGAGCGGTCACCGATATTCCCTATACCACCGATCAGAGTGCCAAGAACGCCTTCGGTTATCTGGCATATCTGGTCAATGCGGCAAAATACATGAATCCCCAGATTCTGCTCAGTTCCGCAAGGGAAATGGAAATCAAGACGGATGAGAAGATCCTCACCGGGGAGTTCCTCGTCTGCTGCGTTTCCAACTCCAAGACAATCGGAAGCCTCAAGCAGTTCGTCCCGGATGATGTCGAGCTCAACGATGGTCTGTTCGAAGGCCTTTTCATAAAAAAGCCCACGAATATCACGGAATTCAGCAATGCGCTGAATGTCCTGCTGCTGGGCAATCTCCATGCGCAGGGAATAATCACGGTCAAATCAAGCAGATTCGAGTTCTCCCTGGACAAGAGTGCCGAATGGACTCTGGACGGCGAAGATGGCGGCGCCCATGACAAGGCGGTCATCGAGAACCATCACAAGGCCCTGACCATGCTGATGCCATGAACAGATTCTTCGGTCACCTCCATACCATCACAAGACACAGACACCTCGTAATGCGCCACTGTTTCAGATGCGGCATTCCATGGCGCGGCCTCATGCATGACCTGTCCAAGTACAGCCCCGCGGAGTTCATTCCGGGCGTAAAGTACTTCCTCGGAAACAAGAGTCCGACAATCGGGGAAAGACAGGCCTACGGCTATTCCAAAGCCTGGATGCACCACAAGGGAAGAAACCGGCATCACTTCGAATACTGGACGGATTTCTCTCTGCAATCCAGGAAGTACATCCCTATCAAGATGCCGCTTGTCTATGTAATCGAGATGTTTTGTGACAGAGTGGCTGCGTGCAAGGTCTATGAGAAGGAAAACTACACGGATTCAAGTGCCCTGGAATACTACAGCCTGCGCACGGACGAGGAGAAAATGCATCCGGATACCTCTGCTCTGCTGGGTTCGCTTCTGACCATGCTTGCCGAGAAAGGCGAGAAAGAAACCTTCAGATACATAAGGAAGACACTCAGGAAGCAGAAGGATTACTGATCCTTTCCGGTGAGGATCTTTCTGATTACCCAGTTCTGCATATGCTGCGGGAGGGCGTTCAACAGGCGAAGCGATAGGCTTCGGTTAAGGTTGTACACATAGCGCGGACGCCTGTCCTCAAGTGCACGGAGGACGACCGCAGCCACTCTCTCGGGCTTCACGTTGGCAGTCTCCACCCTGTTCACCAAAGAAAGGAATCGCCTCGAGGTATTCTTGTAGAGTTCGGTGCTTTCACAGAAATTCTCTATCCGTTTCTGCGACACATCAAGAAGCGATGTCTTCACAGCTCCGGGTCTGATTACGGACACGCAGTGTCCCAGAAGCTGGAGCTCCATCCGAAGCGAATATGCATACTTCTCTATCGTGCTCTTGGTTATCCCGTAGATTCCGGTGAAAGGCAGCGGATCAAGAGGAGCCAGCTCGCTGGAGACCATAACTATCCTCGAGTTGGGATTCAGAAGCGGCAGGAAGGCCTTGTTCACCCTGTACATCCCGAAGATATTGATATCGAATATCCTGAGAAACTCCTCTTCGGACATCTCCACCAGAGAGTTCATATCGTAGATACCCGCCATGTTCACGACGGCATCGACCGTACCGGAAACCTCTTTCACATGTTGTGCTGCAGAGATGACGGACTGCTGTGATGTAATATCGGTGCGGATATAATCGGTATCGTTCTTATCTGCTATGTCGAGGGCCCATACACGGTAGCCCTTTTTCCTAAGGAGACTGCATACAGCCTTCCCCATCCCGCCTGCGGCGCCTGTTATGACGACTGTGCCCCTGGCCATGGCTTACCTGTAGGCTGCGGGAATGAGGTTGACCACCAGGTATTGGCAGTGCTCCTCGGTTCTGAGCGGAAGGACCCAGCCTGCGATTCCGGAAGAGACAAAGAGATCCGTTTCCCCATAGCGGTATTCGCCGTATGCATCATAGCCTGCAAGATGGTAAATGAGCTGAAGCGGGAAATACTGTCCTGCATGGCTGTGACCCG
>JAGCUM010000118.1 GCA_017962865.1 Spirochaetales bacterium | reverse complement strand
TAGCACTGGCGTGCATCATTGCGTTTCATAGCTTGGATGATACATCATCGAACGAGGTTAATCAATTTCGAACAGTTTACTGAAATAGGAGCGCTTCATGTCCGCCTCGAAGTCTGCGTTGCACTTATAAGAGCGTCCGAGGCACGGTTCCCAGAGAGAAGGGTCCTCCATGCACAGGTAGAAGAAAACCTTGTCCTTCCAGTCCCGGGGGAAGCAGTTGTAGAGGTGACCGAACATCTTCTTCTTTGTCTCGAGATCGTATGAGAACTTGCCTGCAATCGGGGAAAGCGGCATCTGCGTGACCCTCGTGGGACGGCCCGATTCCCGCAGAGCTCTCAGGTTCTGTTTTGTAAAAGTGAGGGTCCCGATTCCCACCATGACTGTGTTTTCAGGGTCGATATTGTCGCACAGGGCCATCACCAGCTTTTTGTACTCATCTTCCCAACCGCTGAAGAAGACCATCGGATGGATGTGGAAGCCTACCGGATGACCTGCCTCCGAGCAGGCTCGGGCGGCCTTGATCCTTGCCTCTGGTGTTGCGGCAAGATGCTCTTCCTTTTTGGCGGGAGTCTCTGCGTTCAGGGACCATGTCGAGACTATGTTGCGCGGAAGATCCATGGCTATCCAGTCCGTACGGGCGCTCTTTGTCTTGAGCTCCACTATCACATCGGGGTGCTTTTGAGCAAAAGCCTTCAGTGCACTCAGCGTCCCGTAATCGTCACCCAGAAGCAGGGAGTCGGAGCTCTGTCCGGTTCCGATATGCCAGGTATTTTCCTCGAGGACCATGTTCTCCAGATGCTGTTTCAGGTCCGACAGCACGCGCACCTCGTTCTGGGAGTAGAAGCTCTGGATTGAGCAGTAGGCGCAGGCAAAGGCACATTGCTGTACGGCATCCAGGGTCTTCAGGTTGCAGCATCTTGTCTGCTCGCCGTCGCGCGGGCAGGGGCATCGTCCCATGATCTTATCCGGGGATAGGAAGTTCGTGTTGATATCGGGCTTGCGGCCGCGGAAGTCGTAGTCGGGGTTGAAGGTGGAGTAGTCCACGCCTCGGCTGCGGATTTCGGACAATCGGGACATGACGTCGGTGAAGATGTGTCTGACCTCGTTTTTGGAGGACCTGTCATAATCGGAAGGCCATACGCAGGAGATGTCTTCGAGTCCGGGGATTCCCCAGAGTGCAAGGTCCATGGCCTGCTCGCGCAGCATGCGGCGCTGTTGGAAGGAGAGAAACGGTATGTCCCGGATGAAGGAATCGATGTCGAGGCCCATGCTGAAATCTTAATGGACTACTTTTTTTCCTGCAAGTGCTGTAGAATTGCCGGTGTAGGGCAGCATGTTGGATAAGAACGCATTCGAAGCCGGCCTGAGCTATCAGGTGGACAAACAGGTAACGGAACAGGAACTCAAAGAGCGTAGGGAGAACTTCGAGAAAGCGAAGGCAAAGGCTCATGCGCTTCCGCTGAATCCGGGTTGCTACCTCATGAAGGACGATAGCGGTTCCGTTATCTATGTGGGAAAGGCCAAGAGCCTCCGCAAGCGCGTAAGCCAGTACTTTCTGCCCAACCGCGACCGCAAGACGCAGGCCCTGGTGGAGAAGATACGCGACATAGACCACGTGATCACCGGCAACGACTACGAGGCCCTGATTCTTGAAAACAACCTCATAAAGAAGTATAACCCGCACTACAACATCCTGCTCAAGGACGGCAAGAGCTATCCCATGATACGCATCACCAAGGAGGACTATCCGAAGGTCTTCTCCACACGACGCATCATCAAGGACGGCTCGGATTACTTCGGTCCCTACCCGGAGGCCCAGAAGATCAACCAGTACATGGACCTCATCGACAGGCTGTTCTCCCTTCGCAAATGTTCCACGCCGCTGAGAAAGCGCAACCAGCCCTGCCTCTACTATCACATAGGCCGATGCTCCGCACCCTGCTGCGGCAAGGTGACAAAGGAGGAGTACGGAAAGAGCATAGACCGCATCAGAGGATTCCTTTCGGGAAAGAACGATGATCTGGAGCGTCAGCTGACGGACGAAATGAATGTGGCTGCCAAGCAGATGGAGTACGAGGTGGCCGCCAAGAAGCGGGACTTGCTGCAGGCAGTACAGAGCGTCTCCAAGGCCCAGATGGTGGAAGACCACTCCATCACCGAGAGCAGGGATTACGCGGCAATCGAGATGCGAAGTCCGCTCTGTACCGTTGCCCTGATGCAGTTCCGCGACGGGAAGCTCATAGGAAGGGCACTCTACAGGGCGCAGACCTTCGGCGATGAGTCCGAGACCCTTCTGAACTTCCTGACCCAGTACTACGAGGACGGCAGGGAGATTCCGTCTGAAATCTATGTGTCCCATGAAGTGGATGTGGACCTGATATCCCGCTATTTCAATGACTTTCTGAATGCATCCGTGAAGGTAGTGGTGCCGAAGGAGGGAAGAGACTTCAGAATCCTCCGAATGGCAGCAGAGAACGCCTCGCGTGATGTGGAGAAGAGGCTGCGC
>JAGCUM010000117.1 GCA_017962865.1 Spirochaetales bacterium | reverse complement strand
CTCTCCGAACAGACCTGCAACTCCGAGACATCTGACAATCTGGTCATCGGTAAGCTTTCTCTTGTCCTTGAGATAATAGAGACCTGCAGGAAGGACTCCGCAGGAACCGCAGGTCGGAGCGGTAACAATTATTCCGTTAACGGCATTCTGTTCGCTACAAGCATACGCACATGAGCAGACCTGCTGCCTTTCGACCAGTTCTGCGTGCTTGTTCTGGGGAACCTGTTCATGGAGGAACTTGGCCTTTCTGTGTACATGGAGCGGTCCCGGAAGCAGGCCTTCCCTTGACAGACCTTCATGGATTTCGTTCTGCATCGCCTCCCAGACCTTCTGAAGGAAGTCCCAGATCTCCTTGCCCTCGCTGAGCTCTATGTACTGCACCAGATCAACATAGCGGAAGGTGCAGAACTGCTTGATTTCAGCAAAGGAGTTCTCCATGTAGACATCCTCTTCCTTGGCCTTGCTGCGGCCTTCGACGACGATATCGCCGCCTCCGATGCTCTCATAGCGTTGGCGTGCGACCTCCGCGCCTTTTTTGATTGCAATCAGATCCAGGGTGTTGGGATGCTTCATGTCTGCAGGATCCTTTTCAGAGAACACGACCTCGACCGCCTTGGGCGCAAAGGTATCGACAAGAACCCTGTCGGTTCCGTGGCCCTTTCCGGTCTTGGAGAGGCTTCCGTACAGGATGGCCTTGAAGGAATCGGCCTCGGGATGCTCCTCCATGAATTGTTCTGCACAGAATGCAGGTCCCATTGTGTGGGAGCTCGAAGGCCCCTTACCGATTTTGTAGATATCCCTTATCGATCTCATTTTTCCTCCATGTTCTTCGGCGCAGGAATCTCGACTGCGACGTCCAGCCTCACCGGAGATACTCCGACCGCCTTACCGCTCTGGTCATCGACGTCGACCAGAAGCCCCTGCATCTGCGGTTTTTCCCAACTCTCATGGGAACGTGTCTGCACCGAGGTCCGGAACTTGCGTATTTCGTGCTCGGGCTCGAAACCTCCAACGCTGACGCTTGCCCCGCATCGACCCAGATCGGTGATGTAGGCGGTTCCTCCGTCAAGGATGCAGGCATTGGCAGTCATGACCTTGCTGTGGGTGCCGACCACTGCGCTGACCTTGCCCTGAAGCATGCGTCCCATAGCCATCTTCTCTGCTGTTGCGGAGGCATGGAAGACGTAGAAGATGATGTTCGTCTCGGCATGGATCTTGCCCAGCAGGGATTCGGTGCCCAGAAACGGGTTGTTCAGATGCGGATTGTTGAAGTTGCACATCCCGAGGGTATTGATTATGCAGACCTTGCGCTCCCCGACGGAGATGTAGCGCACTCCGCGTCCGGGAACATCCTCGGGATAGTTTGCAGGTCTGAGAATGCTTGAGCGTTTGGAAATCCCCTCCACCATGTCCAGCTTGAAGAAGGACTTCTCCCCCATGGTCAGTACGTCGATTCCCATGTGCTGGAGCGAAAGGGCATTCTGGAAGCCCAGGCCGAACCCACTTGTGGCGCCTTCGCCGTTTGCTATCACAAAATCCACGCCGTTTTCACGACGGTAGGTCTTGAGGGCGTTCTTGATTACGCCGATTCCGCAACGGCCGACAATCTCTACCAGAAACAGAACTCTCATACTGTGAATGTACCCTTCTTTATCCTACTTTGCAATACCAGTTATTCAGTGTATATTTAACGCATGAAAGCCGGACACATGGCATGCTTATTGCTTATTGGCCTCTTCTTCCTGTCCCTGACAGCCCTGACCTCATGCAAGAAGCTTCCGTCATCCATCCCCATAGGAGAACAGGAGCTCCCGGACATGGTACTCACGGACGCAAAATACACACTGGGCCAGGATAAGGAAGAGCCGCTTGTGATGACGGCCTCACGCATGACGATCTACAAGACCGACAGGGACACCACCCTTGAAAACGTATCGTTCACACGCGGAAATACCCTTTCCGGCTCCTGCTCACTTGCCAGCATCAAATCCGACAACAGACATGCGGTCCTCTCCGGCAACGTCACCATCCATCAGGCCGATTCCGATAATGACACGACAATCAGGGCCGAGGAAATCATCTGGGACGAAGACGAGAACAGCATCCTCTGTGAGGGCGAGGTCCTGGTGATCTACGGAGACGGGACAAGAATCAGGGCGGAGCGTTTCTCCGCGCAGTTCGACGAGAACAGATACGAATTCGGACGGATAATCGAAGGAAGCTTTGAACAATGAGAAACCACAGGCGCATCTTTGCAATACTGATACTGACCCTGATTCTGGCAGGCACCCTTGCTGCCTCGGAGATCAGCTTTTCCGGCGGCTACACCAAGGTGAGCATGCAGCAGGGCAACCGCAGCGTCACACTCTCCGGAGGAGCAATCGTCAAGACCGATGAGGTTGAGCTCTCCTCCGATTCGATGCAGCTCTACGGTGATAACTACCGCTACATCAGCTGCACCGGCAACGTGAAGGCAAGCGAGAAGGAAAACGGCATAAGCTTCAACAGCCCGGATATCTTCTACGACCGCGAGACCGGCATCGAGAGATCCGACAGCTGGATCGAGATCCAGGACAACAAGAACCAGGCATCGCTGTCCGGAGCATGGTTCGAGTACAACATGAAGACCTCGGTCATGAAACTGCAGATAATGGCCCGAATTCTCAAGATAGCTGATGAAAAGCTTATGGTCTGCAGAGCTGATGACATCGAATACAACGGAAAAGATAATACTGTTATCCTTCGCGGCAATGCTACCGTGACGTGGAAGGACGACACCTACAAGGCTGCTATGATCATAGTCGACCTGAACACGAACGACATATCACTCTACGGATCGATCTCGGGGGCATTCAATGGTTAACGTACTTCAGATAGAGCACCTGAGAAAGGTCTACGGCAAACGTGAGGTCGTCAAGGACATCTCCTTCTCGATGCAGGGCGGTCAGATCATCGGACTTCTCGGTCCCAACGGAGCGGGAAAGACAACCACCTTCTACATGATCGTCGGATTCATCGCCAACAACGGCGGAAAGATTTCCGTCAACGGAATCGACATCACCGACCAGCCGATGTACAAGAGATCCCGTCTCGGAATCTCCTACCTGCCTCAGGAACCCTCGATTTTCAGAAAGCTCAGCGTTGAGGACAATATCCGCCTTGTTGCCGAAACCAGAAAGGATGTCGAGAGTAAGCTCAAGGAAGAAATCGTGAGGGGCCTTCTGAAATCATTCGGCCTTACCTATCTGGCGAAGCAGAAGGGTTACTCGCTCTCCGGAGGCGAAAGGCG
>JAGCUM010000116.1 GCA_017962865.1 Spirochaetales bacterium | reverse complement strand
GGTTCTTCTCATTTTGAATTCTCCTCTTTGTATTTTGCGAGTTCGGCATTCATCTCACGGATGTTCTTCTTCCAGATTGCGCGCATGATCAGCCATATGATGAAGAAAGCGACGACTATCGATAACAGGAACAGAAGGGATGGAAGGTCGAATCCTATCCAACCGAGCAGAAGCCCGATGATGGAGAAGCTGACAAGAATACTTCCAAGGTGAGCTATGGTGGACTTCAGCAGGCTCCATTTCTCGATTCTGTAAAACTCGGTTCCGCCGAAGCAGACCAAGCCGTAAAGACCGGAGAAAAGTGTCTGAACCAGTACGGCGCCTTCCTTTCCGAATGAGTCAATCATGGTCGGAGTTGCGAACATATATCCGGTTTTTGAAGCTATATTAATAAACAGGACTACCAAATTCCCGAATACAGCTCCGAGAATGAAACCCAGAGACAGTTTGCCGATAAGTCTATCTTTCATCTTCACACCCCCTTTCTCAATACTTCACGGATCTGCTTGGCATAGCGCCTGGATGTGTATGATCTGATTCCGTTGATCATTTCGATTGTGATTATTCCGCTCTTGGAAAAGTCCCAGCCCTTGACGTATCTGAGGTTCACTATTTCGGACTGCGAAATCTTGATGAACCAGCCAGGGTCTAGTTTTCCTTCCATCTTATAGAGAGGTTCATTGACAACATATTCTCCGTTCGTGGTCTTCACGGACAGATACCGCCCGTCCTTGGAGATTATTACGATATCGTTCTTGTCAATCAGACGGCTGGACGAGAGAGTCTCGCAGACAATGGATGTCTGGGCATCTGTTCCCAGAGCCTCGATGATCCGTTCTACCTCTTCGTCTTGAGACTTGGCACGTATGATGACCTCGGTGCGCTCTGCGGTATCGTCCTGGATGAATCTTATTTTGTATCCTTTTTCCACGTGGTGCTCCCAGGTAGCATTAGAAACGATGGGATTCCAAAAAGCAATGGACTTTGTGCATTCGGTTGTTTTTTGTCGTATTCGGTAAAAAAACACCCTCGGTTTCCCGAGGGCGTAATGTCTTGAAGTTGTATTATTCCTTGTCCAACTCTTCGAACTGGGAGTTGTAGAGGTCGGCGTAGATGCCTTTCTTCTGAAGCAGTTCCCTGTGGGTTCCGGCTTCGGCTATTCCCTTGTCCTGAATGACCAGGATCCTGTCGGCCTTGGTGATGGTCGAAAGTCTGTGGGCGACTACGAAGCTGGTCCTTCCCTTCATCAGAAGGGTCATACCTGCCTGGACAAGTTCCTCTGTTCTGGTGTCGATGGCGCTTGTTGCCTCGTCCAGGAGGAGAATCTTCGGGTCGGCAATCAGCGTTCTTGCCAGGGCGATCAGCTGCTTCTGGCCCTGCGAGAGGGAATCCAGAGAAACCGTTGTGTCATAGCCCTGCGGCTGCGAGGCGATCATGTCGTCCATTCCCAGCTTGTGGCAGGCGCTGATCATCTCTTCCTCAGTGGCATCGGGCTTTCCGTAGAGAAGGTTCTCACGGATGGTACCCGAGAAGAGGAAAGAGTCCTGTGTCATAACGCCGATGTTGGATCTCAGCGAGGCCAATGTCACCTTGGAAATGTCCTGACCGTCAATGAGGACCTGGCCCGAGACCGGATCGTAGAATCTTGAAATAAGATTGACGATGGTGGTCTTTCCTGCGCCTGTGGGTCCTACAAGGGCGATCATCTCACCCGGCTTGACGCAAAGGGACAATCCGTGGAGGACTTCCTTCTCGGGCTCGTCAGGATATGCAAAGGTGATGTCCTTGAAATCGACCTCTCCTTCCGTGACCTTGAGCTCTTCCGCATCGGGAACTTCCTGAAGGATCGACTCGGTGTCCAGAAGCTCGAAGACTCTCTGTGCGCTCGTGACCTGGTTGGTGAACTGGTTGAACGTAGCGGCGAGAGACCTGATCGGCTGCCAGAAGAGCGAGATGTAGGTTGCAAAGGCAATCAGCTGGCCTACGGAGGTCTGTCCGAGCTTAAGCCACTTGACCGCAAACAGGTACAGGATGAAGTATCCGATTCCCATGGACCAGTGGATGACGATGTTCAGAAGGTCTGCCCTGCGGACTGCCTTGACCCAGGACTTCTCGACGTCCTTCATGATCTTGTCGCCTTCCTCGATGGTTTCCTTCTCGGCGCTGAAGGCCTGAATGACCTTGATGCCGGCGTAGGACTCATGTGTGTAGGCGTTCATGTTGGAATTCTTCTGCCTGAAGTCCATCCAGTTCTTGAAGTTCTTGATCATGACGAAGTAGATGCTGACCACAAGAAGCGGGACAACCAGGAAGGCCGAGAGACTCAGGATTGCATTTGCACGAAGCATGATGATCACGACGGCAATGATCAGAGTCAGGTTCGGAATCAGGCTGGTGATGAGCCTCGTGAACATCTCCTTCAGGGAAGAGACATCGTTGATGAGCCTGGAGAGAATCTTTCCGGTAGGTCTCGAGTCGAAGTAGTACAGAGACAGGGTCTGAAGATGGTCGAATGCATCGCGTCTGATTTCGTAGACGATCTTGTTCGTGACATTGGCCAGGATCTTCTTGAATCCCAGAGTCAGAAGCCATGATGAGATGGCCAGGGCCGAGGCGATTCCCATAGTGATCATAAGACCGCGGATATCTCCCTGCGCGATGTTGACATCAACAGCCCGCTCGCTGAACGAAGGCAGCATGGCCACAATCAGGGTTTCGAGAAGAATCATGACAATGGCCATGATCGACTGGAACTTATATCCCTTGAGATAGCTGACCGTCCTGAGGAGGGTCTTCATGTTGCTGACATTCGATACGTTTTCGTCTTCTTTATAGGTATTTACAGCCATCAGTTAACCTCCTCGTCAGGGTATTGGGTAATGAAGGTCTCATAGTAGTTGCCCTTCAGAGCCATGAGGCTCTCGTGGTTTCCCCTTTCCACGATCTTTCCGTGATCTAGAATGATTATCTCGTCAGCATCCCGCACCGCTGAGATTCTGTGAGCGATTATCATCATGCTGAGGTTCTTGCGATGCAGGATCGCACGCTGAACCTTCTTCTCGGTTTCCATATCCAGAGCCGATGTTGCATCGTCGAAGATCAGAAGAGGTCTTCCGGATGCGAATGCCCTTGCAATCGACACTCTCTGCTTCTGTCCGCCGGACAAGCCGACTCCCTTCTCTCCTATGACAGTCTCATAGCCTTCGGAGAGTTTGGAGATGAAGTCATGGGCCGCGGCATCCTGTGCCGACTGCTCCAGAACATCCTGCGGAATCAGACCCTTGTTGCCTTTATCCATGTTGGAGACAATGGTGTCCGAGAAGAGGAATATATCCTGAGTGACGATGGCCTTGCCGGCTCTTGCACTGTCGATATCAAGCTCCCTCAAATCGATTCCAGCGGTCTTCACGCTGCCGGAAGTCGGGTCCAAAAAGCGCATTGAGAGGTTTGCGATTGTACTCTTTCCGCTGCCTGTAGCTCCCATAATCCCCAAAGTTTTGCCACTCTCGAGGTGGAACGAGACATCATCGAGTATTTTCTTACCATCAGCGACTTCAAGCGTGACATGGTCGAATTCCAGGTCTCCTGTCACCTTCTCAAGGTGCTTCGGACCGTCCTTGATCCTGGGTTTGGCATCCAGTATCTTGGTAATCTTCCTCAGCGATGCACGGGCAGCTGCAAACTCGGTCAGGAGCCAACCTATTTCCATCATCGGCCAGGCAAGCTCGCTGGTGTAGGATGTTACTGCCGAAAGCTCTCCGAGGGTCATGTTTCCCCTGATGACCTGAATTCCGGAGAACAGGACTGCAAGGTACACCATGATTCTGGCAAGGGCTTCCATCGGTGTGATCCAGTTGGCCCAGAGGTAATCCAGTCTGAGCGAGTGCTTGAAGAAGGATCTGTTGCTCTTGTCAAAGCGCTTGGACTCCTCGCGTTCGCGACCGAATGCCTTGACGGTTCTGATTCCTCCGAGGCTCTCGGTGGCGTTCTGGTTCATGTCCGCAATGTCATCCGATCTTTTGTCCGAGAGCTTGTCGCCCTTTGGCTCGGAGATGATTGCCAGAACTGCGATAATGGGCATGATGACCAAAGCGGGGATTGCACCGCGCGGGTTGATCTTGATGAGGCAGTAGGACATGTATCCCACATGGAATACGATTTCAATGAAGAACATGATGATGAAACCGGTGGTGAAACCGACGTTCTCAATGTCCTGCTTGGTGCGGCTCATCAGCTCTCCGGGGTTGTTCTCCCTGAAGAAGTACTGGTCCTCTCCCAGTATACTGCGGAAGGTTTCCTCACGCATGCACCTCTGCATTGCGGAGCTGATGCAGTCCGAGGAGAACTCCTGGATGTACTTTGCCACACCGGTGATGAGATAGACAGACAGCATGGGGATGGCGATTGAGAAGAAAAGATCTCCACGACCGCCTACTATGCAGGTATCGATTATTTCCTTTATATATCTAGGCCCCAAAGCACTCAAGTAGACGCCGAGAATCAGAAACACTGCTGATGTAAGATACAGCTTCCACTGCTTGCGGGCATACTTTAAAAGTCTACGCATATTCTATTTACGTTGTTATTTTTTCAGAAGGCGATTACCATACGGACTTTCTTGTCGTGTGGCTGCTGGGGCAAATCCTCCACCAGCTGAACTTTTCTACAGATTCCGATTGAAATGAAATCCGCCAATCGGGCATTGCCCATCAAATCGAATAGTTGATCATAGTATCCTGCACCTCTCCCAAGTCTGGTTCCGAATTCTGTGAAGGCAAGTCCGGGTACCAGGATAAGTCCTTTGTGTTTTTCGCTGAGATGCATTCTATCTCCGATTCGATTAATATTCAATATATCTGATGAATCTACTGTCTGTGTCTTATTGGGCAGAGTTATGAGAGTGTCTCTCCAATGCGGACAAGCTATTCGGAACACCCCGACTTCCAGATCCGGAAAAGCTATTGTCTTTCCGTCCGATGCAGCCCTGTCCATGACAAGAGAGACATCTACTTCGGTCCGCAAGGGGACATAGCCCAGAACGAAATCCGCCCGTCTGTATTCTGGAAGGGCGCAGATGCGTTCGGCCACGAGTGCAGCATCGGGCCCTTCCGAGGTTTTGAGCATCCTGATGAGTTCAGTCCTCAGTTCCTGCTTTGTCATGTTCCACAAGTCTGTACAGAAGAGTGTTAGTCCCTCCGCATATCATACCCAACTTGTCCTTTCCGGAAAGCTCGTGCTTTTCCAGAAGGACATGCTCACCATCGGATAACATCTGCTTGGCCCGGTCGATTGCATGACGCTCGAACGCCCCTCCTCCCACGGTTCCGCAGAAGGAATTCCCGGTCACGAACATCATGGAACCCACGGATCTGGGTGCAGAACCTGTCTTCCCGACGATTCTGACCATGACGCCCTGCTCTACCGCTGCACGCGCAATCACATGTGGGTCGATATCGACGGCTTTCTTGTCTGCGCGGAACACGGAGATGATTTCAGCCATGATGGCCACCGCAATCTCCTGAGGCGTGACGGCATTGATTGCCAGCCCGATGGGTGAATGGACCTCTCTCAGCATCAGTTCGCTGATTCCCCTGTTCCTCATTTCCTGAAGGC
>JAGCUM010000115.1 GCA_017962865.1 Spirochaetales bacterium | reverse complement strand
GCCGACAGCTCGCTGATGGAGCAGTCGATCCTGAATCTGGTCAAGAATGCCATGCAGGCCATGCCGGAGGACAGGGACAATCCCTCCATAGTCATCAGCACGTTCATCGAATCAGACATGGTAAAGGTATCGGTTCAGGACAACGGCTGCGGCATGACCGAGGACCAGATGAGCAAGATATTCGAGCCTTACTATACCACCAAGTCATCGGGTACCGGGCTGGGACTTACGGTGCTGTTCAAGATCATGAAGCAGCACGGAGGCGATGTGACTGTGCATTCGACCCAGGGAGAGGGTTCTGAATTCATCCTGCAGATTCCCGTGCCGCAGAACGAGAGATTCCGCATTGCCGATACCAGGACGGGGGAGTGATTATGAAGAGAAACATACTTGTCGTCGATGATGAGAAATACATCCGCGAGGGTCTGGTCGCCGCCCTGGAACTGGACGGTTACAACGGCCTGCAGGCCGAGAACGGTGAAATAGCATGGAAGATGGTCAACAACCAGGCCATCGATATGGTCATCACCGACCTTCGCATGCCCGATATGGGAGGGGCTGAGCTTCTCAAGCGCATCTACAGCACCTATCCCACGATTCCCGTCGTGGTTCTTACCGGACACGGTACCATCGAGGATGCCGTCACTGCCATGCAGAACGGTGCGGTGGACTTTCTGACCAAACCGGTTAACCTGGATCACCTCTCGGTCCTGATAAAGAGATCGCTTGCCGGCAAGGATATGGCCGACAAGAACAGGGAACTGAGGACGGAGCTGGAGAACCTCAAGAAGAAGAGCGGATACACGAGCATAATCGGCAAGAGCCAGAAGGTCCTCAAGCTGATTGAGACCATCCAGCAGATTGCCCCTTCAAGGGCCTCGGTCCTGATTACGGGCGAGAGCGGAGTGGGCAAGGAACTTGTTGCCGATGCCATAGTAAATTATTCCGACAGAAAGGATAAGCCTTTCGTGAAGGTTCACTGTGCAGCCCTGAACGCAAACCTTCTGGAGAGCGAGCTCTTCGGTCATGTGAAGGGCGCTTTCACAGGGGCCATCGCCGACAAGAAGGGCCGTTTCGAGCTTGCTGACGGCGGAACCATCTTCCTGGATGAAATCGGAGAGATAGATCCCAGCACCCAGATCAAGCTTCTCAGGGTGCTTCAGGAGCGTGAGTTCGAGAAGGTCGGCGGGGAGAAGACGATCAAGACCGACGTGCGCGTGATTGCAGCCACGAACCGTGATCTCGAGGAAGAGATCAAGAAGGGCAACTTCCGCGAGGATCTCTACTACAGACTCAATGTAGTCAATCTTCCGGTACCTCCGCTGCGTGAGCGCAAGGAGGACATCTTCCTTCTCTCGACATCGTTTCTCAACGAATTCTGCAAGGAAAACAAGAAGAACATCGACGGCTTCTCCAACGAGGCCAGAAGCGCCATCGCCGGCTATGACTGGCCCGGCAATATAAGGGAGCTCAGAAACTGCGTCGAAAGCGCGGTAGTCATGTGCAGGGGAAACCAGATAGAACTGGGAGACCTTCCGCCGGCGGTAAGCCGTGCCAGCAAGACCGACAGCGTCGAGATAGAGCTTGGAACGACCATGGATGAGGCCGAAAAACGCATCATCCTCGGAACCGTGGCCTGGTGCAAGGGCAACAAGTCCAAGGCAGCCGATGTCCTGGGTCTGGGAAGAAAGACCATAATCAGAAAGATGCAGGAGTACGAAGCCGCTCCATGACCGAAGAGCAGATCTACAACATCTTCGACGATGGCGGGCTTCTGTGCGGCAAGCTCGATACCTTCGAGTTCCGAGAAGGTCAGCTCTGCATGGCCCTCGATGTCCTCAAATCCTACCAAACCAACGGAATAGCGGCCATTGAGGCCGGAACCGGCATAGGCAAGAGCTTTGCATACCTGGTGCCTGCACTTTACTACGCCTTCGATGACGAAGAGGACCGCACCGTAATAGCAACATCCACCATAAATCTCCCGCGTCAGCTCCTGGACAAGGACCGTCCTGCGTTGTTCAAGGTCCTGGGAAAGGAGTGCAAGGTGGCCCTTGCCGTCGGAAGGAACAACTACCTGTGCCTGCGCCGTCTTGCGGAGCTGGTCAGGGACAATGAGCTCTATGCCTACGACGGAGTATCGGAGATCTCCAAGCTCAACAGCTTTGCAGCCGAGACAGAGACGGGGCTGAGAACAGAGTACAAAGGCAGGCTGGATTTCCAGGTATGGACCAGCGCATGCTCCGACGGGGACATGTGCATGGGCAACAAGTGTCCGTACTTCTCCGAATGCTTCTATTTCAAGGCTAAGAAAAGACTTGCAGAGGCATCGGTAATAATCTGCAACCACCATCTGCTTTTTGTCGACAGCGCCTCGAGGCTTGAAAACGAGCTTGATTATTCTGCCGATGCGGTGCTTCCGCCGTTTCGGCACCTGGTGGTGGATGAGGCCCACAACATGGAGCGCCATGCCACGGACCTCTTCACCGAAACCTACAGCAGCTATTCGCTTCGCAGACAGATGGACTACATCTATGACAACCGCGGCCTGAAGGGAAACGGAACCGGAAGGATTCTCGATGACCTTCTGCCGCTGTGCTCGGACAAGTCCATCTATCAGGATATCCTCGATTTCTATGCCCTTGTCATGGCCAAGGCCGAGACTCTGAACATGGCTACGCTTAACCTCCTTGACGTCAACAACCAGGCCCATCTTCTGTGTACCAAGCAGAACATGGGCTTTCTGGAGGGTGAGATAGGGGAAGTTGCAAAGGATGTCGTGGACAACGGCGGACGCCTGGTGGCAAAACTCAACTCCTTTGCCTCCAAACTCAGCGTGGACGAGAGCCGAAGCTTCAAGGTAGAGGAGCTGCAGGTCCACATCAACCGTATCTCGGATGTTCTGAGCCGTCTGGGCGAGTTCCTCAAGTGGAGGGAGTGGGAAGAGGACATCCACTTCCTGGATATCGAAAAGCACGCCGGAGTGCGCTATGTGACGTTCAACATAGCTCCTCTGGATGTCTCAGGAGTCCTTGCCGACGCCTTGTTCAAGAAGCTCGATTCTGTTGTGTGCACCAGCGCCACGCTGGATCTGCATGATGATTTTGCATACTGGTCCAGGGGAGTGGGCCTTCCGATCGAGGGCAGGCCGTTTCTGCACAAGGTCTACGATTCCCCGTTCGACTACAAGAACCGCCTGATGCTGCTTACGCCGTTCGACACTCCGACCTTCAGCAGCGAAAAGGAGCAGGAATATGCCGATTTCACCTGTGAGACGGTCTGTGATGCCGTTTCCAGCTCCGGAGGTGGTGCTCTGGTGCTCTTTACCAGCTTCAAGCTCATGGAATATGTCTATGAGAGGCTCAAGCCGCGCTTCATTGCCCAGGGTCTTGTCACTCTCAAGCAGGGCGATGCCGACCGCTATGCGCTTCTGGAGCAGTTCAAGGAGGACACCGACAGCGTCCTCTTTGCCACCGACAGCTTCTGGGAGGGGGTCGATGCTCCGGGAAACACCCTGAGGCTTGTAATCATAACCAAGCTTCCGTTCAGGATGCCGGACGATCCCATTTACAGGGCCCGCTACAGCAAGCTGGAGGAGGACGGAAAGAGCGGTTTCTACTGCCTCTCGCTTCCTGATGCCACCATGCGCCTGAAGCAGGGCTACGGGCGTCTGATGCGCCATACTACCGACAAGGGTATAGTTCTGATACTGGATTCGAGGATAATCTCGAAGAGCTACGGTGCCATGATGCTGCGTTCATTGCCTGAGAGCTATCATCCTGAGACCGAGACGAAGACTTTGGGGCAGAAGATAGAGAGTTTTCTCTTCTGACATGAGGTGAAAGATGGATTCATTCAAGGAAAGCCTTTATTCATATCTCCTTTTGAACGGAAAACTTACGACGCAGGAAATCTATAACCTCTTTCCGGAGATGAACCACAAGACAGTCTCCTGGCATCTGCACCGCGAGCTGGTGAAGGGCAATATCCAGAAGGACGGCCACGGTGTCTATGTGATGGGTTCTGCCGTTCCCCAGTCCGTAGTGAGGCATGGAAACATTCCCGAACTGTGCAAGGTAGT
>JAGCUM010000114.1 GCA_017962865.1 Spirochaetales bacterium | reverse complement strand
GGCCATCCGGAGGCTCAGCGGAATCACCTGCGGACCCAGAAGTACATCCTGTCCGGATCAGGTTGCCTGTGCCCTCAAGCAGGCACTCGGAAGGTGAAGAAGGCCCTTGCTGTCCTAATTCTGAGCCTCATCGTGCTGAGTGCACTTTTTGCCGTGGACCCGAGGCTTTCGGCCATGGCTGACGTGGGCATAGGCGTGTCCGGATCCAACATGCAAAGCTACCGGAACCCGGCTGCGGTCTTCTTCGATGAACCCAAGTACACGTTCGCCATACGCGGAAGGCTTTCGGATACCCTGGGCGTTTCGTCCATGCCCTATCTGCCGCAGTCGGATGTCAACGCCCTGTTCGTCGCCGACCTGATTGCCATGGGCATCGATCTTTCGTTCCGGTCCGACAACTTCAGGGATGATACCGGCAACGTGGATCTCTACCAGCACACGACGCTGAACGTCAGTCTCGGTTACGGCTACAGATTCATAAGCGTCGGACTGGGAATCTTCGGCGGAAGCAGCCAGCAACGTCTGAACGTGCCCATGCAGCGCATCGTGGACTTCCCGATCCAGAGCATCTTCGCCCCGTACGACAGGGTGGTGAACTCCGAATACATCCAGGTCGATGCCGGACTGATGCTCAAGTTCGGTCAGTTCTCCGCGGGAGTGCTTCTGGACAACGTCCTGGACAAGGACGGAGCCCAGACGACGTTCAGCTGGAGATCTCTGTTTGCCGATACCGGTATCGGACTGTACTGGGAACGCAATGAGTATTCCTCCCGCGGAAGGGCCAACCAGCTCATCTACAGCGTTGCGCTGGAGGCAAACGGATTGTTCAATGCCCCTGTAAGGACCTTCAAGGCCGCATCGGAAATCAAACTGCGCCTGGTCAGGGACTCGAGCATCTCCGTCAGGGGAGGCTACAAGGCGCTTTTCTCGGATATGGGGCACGGTGAGATCACCGCGGGAATCGGACTTGTGATCAGAAAGCTCGAGTTCGCGCTCAATGCCGAAATCCCGGTGGGCGGACCTGTGAGCATGGATGCCTTCATGACGGTCCTGTTCTGATTGACAAGGCTTTCTGTGAAATGTAATATAATCAGGATTTAACATATAAGGAGCTGCAATATGTCAAAGGCACATAGAGGAACAGGTTTGTACGAGACTCCGCTCAAGGGACGCGGAACATGTCCGGTCTGCAAGAGAGAAGGCATCAAGGTCATCTACGAGGCAACAGTCGACGGAGAGACCAAGAAGGTCTGCAAGCAGTGCAAGGCCAAGCTTTCCAAGTAATAACCGTTTCTTTTTGTTGAGGGCCCCGTCGAGGGCCTGATTTTTTCTGGAGGAAGAGCAATGAAGAGCATGACCGCCTACGGCTATGCAGAGTTCCAGAACGAGAACTATCTCATGACGATGGAGCTCAAGAGCTACAACAACAGATATCTTGAAATCAGCTACTTTGCCCCGCAGTATCTTTCTGCCTACGAGAGCGAGATCACCGAGACCGTCAAGGCCCATGCCCAGAGAGGTCACATCGACATCTCGGTCAAGGTCAAGAACATCAAGAGCAATGTGGACGTCAGCGTGGACACCAAGGCAGCCGAGGCTTACCTGGATGCCATCCTGAAAATTAAGGGAATCGCCAAGGAAAAGGGCGTGGACATCAACCTCAATATGGCAGATGTGATTTCCCAGGACGGTGTTCTCTCAAGCATCAGAACCGATGGAATCGATAGCTATAGAGATGGTTTGGACTATTGTTCTGCCGAAGTGATGAAGCAGTTCGACCAGGCCAAGGAGCGCGAGGGAGAGATTACCAGAAAGGACCTTTCTTCCAAGCTCGAGAGCATCGCAGCCTCGCTTGAGAACGTCAAGGCCAATGTTTCTACCCTCGAGGCCATGATCCGCAGGAACCTGACCGACCGCATCCACGAGATGCTGGGTGACCAGAACTACGACGAGAACCGCATCCTCACCGAAGTTGCAGTCATGCTCAACCGCTACACCATCAACGAGGAGACGGTCCGTCTGGGTGCCCACATCGCCGAGTTCAGAAAGCTGCTTTCCAGCAGCGAGCCGGTGGGAAAGCGCATGGACTTTTTGGGGCAGGAGATGAACAGGGAAATCAACACCATCGGTTCCAAGAGCCAGATGGTCGAGGTCAATTTCGAGGTCGTCAATATGAAGGATGCCCTCGAGAACATCCGCGAACAAATACGCAACATCGAATAGGGCAGATGCTTCGGTGCAATTCCGTTGTCGTTTCGCTTGGGCCGTGCAGATAGCACTGTCCCGCGCTTACTTCTAGGACTTGCCGCCGAATCGTAGAGATAAGGAGAACACACACAATGAGAATTGCTGTTTCGGGAAAGAGCGGCTGCGGCAACACCACGGTTTCCACGCTTCTTGCTAAGAAGCTCGGTTATCCCATGATCAACTTTACCTTCCGCCAGATGGCTGTCGAGAGGAACATGGATTTCTGGGACTTCTGCGCCCTTGCCAACAGGGATGACAACATCGACAAGGAGCTCGACAGACGTCAGGTCGAGATGGCCATGGCCGAGGAGAACTGCGTCCTGGGTTCAAGGCTTGCCATCTGGATGCTCAAGGATGCCGATTTCAAGGTCTACCTTCTGGCATCGGACAGCGAGAGGGCAAGAAGAATCACCAACCGCGAAGGCGGAACGCTCGAGCAGAGACTGGCCCAGACCCGCGAGCGCGACGGGCATGACACCGAGCGCTACGGTCGCATCTACGGCATCGACAACAACGATACCAGCCAGGCAGACCTTGTGATAGACACCGAGGGAAAGACTCCGGAGCAGATTGTCGATCTGATCATCGAGGCACTGCCCAAGGCAAAATGACACAAAGTGTCACCGAGCTAATCTTTACACTTGTAAATAAAACTGTTATATTCACTTTGCATCGAAATTTGGAGGAGAATCACCTTGAGCATTCCACTTGATACATTGATTGACAAGGACGCTAACGTCTACGAACTGACCTGCGTGGCCATCAGAGAGGCCGACAGGGTCGCTTCCAACAAGGCCGAGGTCGAGGAGCTCGACAAGAACAAGGAGAAGATCGTCTCCGACGTTCTGGCAAGAGTCCTCAACGACGAGGTGGAGTACAACCTCCCAGAGGCGTGAGTCCTTCAGGCTTTAACAACAAAGCCGTTTTTCTCTTCGGTCCGACAGCAGTGGGCAAGACCCGACTGCTGTTTGATTTTTTCTCCGACACCGGTGAAGTCGTCAATGCCGATTCGGTTCAGGTCTACAGGCATCTGGACATAGGCTCTGCCAAGGCGACCAAGGACATCACCGACCGCATTCCCCACCATCTGATAGACATCCTCGACCCATGGGAGACCTACAACGTCGCTTCCTTCATAAACCTTGGCGATCAGGCCTGCAGGGAAATCTGGGGCAGGGGAAAACTTCCCGTTATCTCGGGCGGGACCGCCTTCTATTTCAAACACTTCATGTACGGGCTGTCAGAAGCTCCGCAGTCGGATCCCGAGACAAGACACAGCGTTGAGCTTTTCATCCGCGACCAGGGTCTGCAGAAGGCCCATGACTATCTGAAGATAGTGGACCCGGTTTCCGCCGAGCGCATAAACGTCAACGACATCTACAGGATTTCCAGAGCCATCGAGGTCTACCGCACAAGTGGAAAACCGCTTTCAAGCTTTGCCCTTCCCACGACGCCCAGAAACAACATGCAGATCCTCTCGATCGGTCTTTTCAGACCCAAGGAGATCCTGAATGCACGAATCCGCGAGCGTGTGGACATCATGTTCGATGAGGGCCTCATCGATGAGATCGATAAGCTGATCAGAATGGGAGCAAATCCTTCATGGCAGAGCATGCAGGGCATAGGCTACCGCGAGTTCATGGACATTCTCTTCGATGAGGATACCCAGAAGCAGAAGAGAGAGCTCTCCTCCCTGGGAAGTGACGAGATAGCTTCAATCAGGGAAAAGATATGCATGAATTCTATTCACTATGCAAAGAGACAGATGACGTTCTTCAGAAGCTTTGCCGATGTCAGGTGGATAGACGCAGAGGACAGATCAGAACTCAAAGATTGCCTTGATTGTTTTCTTGCGTGATGTAATCGACGTGAATCTGCTGTACGAGTTCGGAACTTACATTCTCGATCTTGGAAATCTCGCGCCAGTAGCCGCGTGAGCGGAAGGTGAAGTCAACTACCATCAGATATCTGTAGACCTCCATGCCTTCTTCGACAAGAAGGTCGTTTCGGTCATCCGAGGCATTCTCCGATGACCAGAAGGTCACATAGGCTCTGTAGACATCCTTGGAAAGCTGCTCGACCTGCACGTCCGTTGCTCCGTAGACCAGGGCGTACTCAGGAAGATTTCCCATTCCGGAGGCAATCCAGGTATTGGGATTGATTATGTTGGACTGTCCGCCGTAGGCCTTCTGATAGGAGCTTGTAACATAGAGGCTGGAGACCTCGACAAGGTCCGGGCTGTTGTAGCCGTTGCGAAGCGGTTCGTCCATTGCCGCCAAATCAATATTGGTGATTGCATCGTAGTACCACTGGATAATCTGGGTCTCGTTGAGATCCTTTGTCTTGGGCGGTTTGACGGCCCGATAGACGTAGAACACTGCAATTGCAATAACTATTGCCGAAGCTACGGATATCAAAGTGACTTTCGTGCCCTTGCGTCTGAAGAACGATCTTCGCTCCGCTCCCTTTTTGATTCTGGCCCTGTACTGCTCGAGGGCAGGGTTCTCTCCGGGCACCAGGGACGCCATGTCGAACTCTGAAAGCTTCTCCAGTGTTTCGCGGAAGAACGAGAACGGGTGCCTGACTGTGAACTGGAACTTCTTGTCATCCGAAATGGCTCTGTCGATTGTCCTGAAAATCGGTGAGGCAGGGCAGGTCGGCGGGAAAAGAAACTCGAGCGGCAGGGCCCTGAACTTGTACTCGCGGACCTCCGGGCTTTGGAAAGGAGCAATTCCGCTGAGGGTGTAGTACAGGAGCTGGAACAGAAAGTGTGCCTTTCCGAAACCTTCCACGCAGTTGTGGGCATGCCAGATGCTCTTGTCCTCAAAGCGGTCATCATCCAGCTCGAAGCGGTCCAGAATGTCTCCCATCTGGTTGGAAAGCAGGAGGATGTCTCCGTT
>JAGCUM010000113.1 GCA_017962865.1 Spirochaetales bacterium | reverse complement strand
GGCGCTCAGATGGGTTTCTCTATCGGAGATGAGTACTTCAGCTTCTCGCTTCTCGGTACTTGCGCCTTTGCGTTTGATGCCGATAATCTCACCGCTTTCGTAAGACCGGGACTCGGATTGTACACCTATCCGTCGTACACATATGAATACCCATCATACGAAATGAAAAAGGTGACAAAGGCCGGATTCGCATTTCTCATCGAGTGCGGTGTAGCTTACCTGTTCTGATAAACTCCATCTTTTGGGTTTCCGACAGGGGAAACCCTTAACAATCAGCCTATTCCTATCGTTTCCAAGCACGCAAAGCTTATATGTAAGCCTGAAGCATTCCAAAAGAAGCCCTTCAGGCTTATTTGTAAGCCTGTGACACCCCCAATTGCCCCATTCAGGCTTACTCGTCAGCAAAAACATTAATTAAACTTATTACTTATCGGTTCTGTCCGTATATCAGGGTCTCGGGATGCGAGAAATTGAACTTGATGTTCTTTTCGGGATTGATGAGTATGTTCAGGTATCCGGGCTGCGTGGTTCCCATCTGGGTGTCCATGACAAGCTTCCTGTAAGGCACGAAGCCGCACTTCTGCTGAACCCGCTTGGACTGGTTGTTGAAATCGAAGTGGCCGCACAGCAGGAAATCCATGTCGCACTCCTTGAACAGGTAATCGATCACTGCCCTTACCGCCTCGGCCATCAGGCCTCTTCCCCAATAGTCCCTGCTCAGCACATAGCCTATCGACCTGCCCCTGTAGCCGTCGAACTCGGTCAGCTTGTCTTCCATGCCGTATTCTTCCACACCCAGGGATCCGATCACCTTGCCGCTTTCCTTGAGGCAGACTGCGAAGGTCCTGTCCTTCGAGACAAAGCCATCGAGGATCCGGGAGCTTGTCTCCCTGTTCTCATGGTGATGCCAGCCGGCCATCTCGCCGGTCCCTTCCACGGATGCGTATTCGTAGAAATCCTCCAGATCGGTTTTCCTGAAGGCCCTGAGAATCAGTCTTTCCGTCTCTATGGTCTTTCCGTTGATGTGGAATTCGGCGTTCATGGCTCCCTCCGTGCTCCAATACTAGCACATATCGGCTTCATATTCATTCCGTAAAAGCCCGACATCTGCTATACTTCACCCATCAGTTACCAAGGGGGTGCCTATGTCCGCAAACGTCCGTCCAGATACAATGGAGCGCATCACAACAGAGAAACTTGCAAACGCATTCATCGACGAGCAGGTTGCCGAACTCAGAAAGCAGATCGGAGACAAGAAGGTCCTTCTGGCCCTCTCCGGCGGAGTCGACTCCTCAGTCGTAGCTGCACTGCTCATCAAGGCAGTCGGAAAGCAGCTTGTCTGCGTTCACGTCAACCACGGCCTTCTCACAAAGGGCGAGCCCGAGCAGGTCATCGAGGTCTTCAGAAACCAGATGAACGCCAACCTCATCTATGTCGATGCCGTTGATCGCTTCCTGGATAAGCTGGCAGGCGTCTCCGATCCTGAGCAGAAGAGAAAAATCATCGGTGCAGAATTCATCCGTGTTTTCGAAGAAGAGGCCCGTAAGCTGGACAACATCGAGTTTTTGGCACAGGGAACCATATATCCGGACATCATCGAGAGTGTCGGCGTCAAGGCCCACCACAATGTCGGAGGTCTTCCTGAGGACCTGAAGTTCGAGCTGGTCGAGCCGGTGAAGCTCCTGTTCAAGGATGAGGTGCGCGTTGTCGGAAAAGCCCTCGGACTTCCTGACAACATGGTTTACCGCCAGCCCTTCCCCGGCCCCGGTCTCGGTGTCAGATGTACAGGTGCAATCACCCGCGACCGCCTCGAGGCAGTCAGGGAATCGGATGCAATCCTTCGTGAGGAATTCGCAAAGAACGGTCTTGCCGGCAAGGTCTGGCAGTACTTCACCATCGTGCCCGACTACAAGTCAACCGGTGTCATCGACGGCAAGCGCAGCTGGGATTGGCCGGTAGTAATCCGTGCCGTCAAGACCACCGATGCCATTACCGCCACAGTCGAGAACGTCCCGTTCGAACTCCTGCAGCACATCACGAACCGCATCATCCATGAGGTCAAGGGTGTGAACCGCGTCCTCTACGACCTGAGCCCGAAGCCGATCTCCACAATCGAATGAGAGTGACTTTCACAACACATAATTTAGCCGGCATTTACTGCCGGCTTTTTTCTGTATTTGGGTACTTGTTTGTGCAGCCTTTCCCAAAGGAATAACAGAATCACTTAAATAACAAACTGGGACCAATCTCGGTTGGCAGATTTTCATTTATGGACTACACTTTAAGCGAAAGAAGGCTACTCGTCTTTCCAGAGCTATCAGATACACATAGTTCCGGTATATGGGGTCAGCACCATCAGATCATCCTAACCACATCCTTGTTCGTTTTTAACAGATTATCAAAACCGATAAATGAAAAATCTTCTTTTAAAAGCTTTTTTCCACTCTTACATGGTATAGTGCAGAAAAAGACCATTTCTTAATCAGGAGACAGTATGTTTTCAGTACAGCATATCATTTGGGTCATCGTTTCCGTTGTCATCATCGGCCTCAGTCTGGTTTATCTTCACAGGAGAAAACCCGCTTTGAGGGACGTGCTTTCAGCATGCTGCATGGTCTGTGTTGCCTCTGAGGTGATAAAGGTCCTGAGCTGCATCGAGATGGTTCCCTCTGCCGACGGATCTATCATCTACCCCTATCTCCAGATGCAGCATCTGCCTCTTCATCTGTGCTCCATCCATCTCTTCACCATATTCTTCTGCAGATTCGGAAAGGGCTCGATCGCAGAGAGCCGCACAAAGCAGTTTTTGCTCACATTCATGTATCCCACATGTACGATCGGGGCTCTGTTTGCCATCGCCCTGCCCTCGATATTCGATACCACGATCACGGTACAACAGGCTTTCATCCATCCGATTGCCTACCAGCTCTTCCTGTATCATTCCATGCTGATAGTCCTCGGATTCTATATCCCGATGTCGGGAGAGGTGCGTTTCTCATGGTACACATACAGAAGCACGATGGCTTCGATGGCAGTTCTTGCACTGGTGGGAATATATGTAAACTCAATCATGGCAAGTCCGACATACGTTGACGGCAAGCTCATCAGCGTCGACTATGTGACCAATTTCTTCTTCCTTTACAGAACCCCGATAGGAATTGCCTTGAACACGAAGATTGCATGGCTTGTGTATCTTTTGATTCTCATGGCCCTGGCCTTCTCGCTCATAGCCCTTTTCTATATTCCGCTCAGAAAGACAAAGGTTTGGGACACCAAAGCGGGAAACATGGGAATGCCGGAGACCCATTGAAGGCCATCGCACTGCCTCATCCTGCTTCACGGAATCGGATATAGAACAGAGCAGTTTCACGAATTCGTAGTAATTCTCAGGCCCGCCGTTTGCCCCGCTTATCTTCCTGCAGGGTTTTCCTACTTCCTTGTACCTGAGGTTCCAGCCGTAGCCGTCGATGACGGGCTCAGTATATCTGTCGGACCACTGGGAGACATTGAAATCCTCAAGTTTTCTGAGAAGAGATGACGGATCTCCGGGACAGATACCCTCAAGGACGGCATTTCTGGGAAATCCGTATTCGTTGCCCTTGCGGCGGAATTTCACATTATCCCCGTCGACCTCGATTCTGATTTCCCTGTTCCACGAGAAAGACTGGTATTCATTCAAGACAAGGTATTCGAACATTTTCTCTGCTCCTTACGGGTGCAGAGTAAAAGCGGATACGTGGCCATTGGGTCACACATCTTAATCTTCTTTAAGTATTTTCGGCCTCTTCTTCAGTCCTGTACATGTCTGCGGCCCTCTGGTGCCAGTCGCGGATTGCATTCCTGAACCATTCGGGTTCGAGTACCTCCACTCCGGTTCCGAATCCCAGCACATACTTCCTGATTCCCGAATAGGAACGGGTGCGGGCCCTCATAATCACGGTCTCGTCAGGCTGGACTTCAATCTTCACTGCATCGGGCCAGTTCTTCTCCAGGTTGTAGAATCCATGGAAGGAATCAAACTTCAGGACCGCGTTGATTTCCTTGTCATGGCCGAAGGGTCCGAACGGATCATCGAAGAGTTTCTCGTAGTCATAGCGCTCCGGAAGTTCCCCGTCATAATCAAAGGCCGTCGGGATATCCTCGACCCTCTCCAGACCGAAGGACCTGTACTCGCCTCCGGGAAGCTTCTGGGCTGCCAGATAGAAGCCGTTGTCATATCGGAACACGCCCAGCGGCATGAGCTGATACTGTGTCACTTCCCTGCGTACCGGCTTGTAGGAGAAGTTGATGCACTTGTTGTCACGCATGTCGTTGAGGATTGCAACGATGGCCTTCTGCGTTTGTTTCGTATAAATTTTACGCGCACTTGAAAGATTCAGGACCTCATATTCCTTGAAATTGCGGAACATGTTCAACTTCTTGCGCAGGTTGAGCGCCGAATCCTGAAGGTCGGGACTGGCCAGGCTCTGGTTGAACATCAGGGCCAGCAGGAGAGCCTCGTCATCCGAGAGGTTCATGCCGGGCAGCGTCAGCGTCCACAGATGGTCCTTGGGAACCTTGTAGCGTGTGGCACGCTTATCCTTTTCGTCCTCGAACTCCTCTATGT
>JAGCUM010000112.1 GCA_017962865.1 Spirochaetales bacterium | reverse complement strand
TCGGGTTGAATGCCAGATGTCCTTCCGAATCCGTAACATAGACGAAGGTGTCCTGGTATGAAACATCCCTGGTGTCCACCGCAGTGTATGTCGCAAGGACCTCGGCAGAGCTGACTGCCGATGAAACGAATGTTCCCTTCCGCTGAAGGGCAATTGTACATGTACCGTAATCCGGACGCGTGGAAACAAAGGAAAGGGATAGTGAGTCAAGCAAATCTGTTACTACTTCCAGTAACTCATCGAAGGAGTACTCCCTGTCTATGTAATCCAGACCGTACCCCAGGGCCATGGCCTTCATGTAGTTTTGGGCAGCCTTGGTCTCCTGACCGATCTTCACATACTCGTCTCCCTGAAGGACCAGAGCTTCCACTTCGTCTACTATCTGGGCTTTCTTCTTGTTCTCTTCGCTTGTGATGCGGTCAAGAAGCTCCCTGTTGATTGCAGCCTGGACATAGAAGCTGTAGCTGCCGTCCTGACCTATCAAGAGGAATGTATCCGCAACCGTGAGATTGTAGTCCGAAAGTGTACCCAGTACACTGAGCTCTCTGTATTCTTCCTGTCCCAGCTCATAACCGACGAGTGCGGACAACTTGGCTATGACATCGGAGTAGGCAAAAAGCTCGGCCTGTCTCTGGGAAGAGGCCGTACCTTCTCCAACTATTCCGGTGTTTCCCCTTCCCACTCCGATGTCCTTATTGTAGTACCACGACGGAAGGCCCGTCATGTTTGACTTGATGATGGCGCTGAACGTACTGCAGGAACACAGGGCCAGCAGGATGATGAGGACAAAGGAAAAAAGAAAAAGGCGCCTGACCATCAGAAGTCAACTCCAAGACCGAGATATGGAGACAGAATCTTAGTTCTGTCCAGGACCCACAGCCATGAGGCTCCGAGTTCCCAGAAGAAGGATCCGAGATTGTGTCTGTAGGAAAAACCAAAACTGCAGGCAAACGTTACTGTAGAAGATATGGAAGCACCCGCAGCACCCCATCCCGATAGCTTTCCGTTGACGATGAGTGTGTTCTGTGAATCCCAGAGTCTGGCTATCGGAACATTGACTTTTGCTCCTGCCAGCACAAGGACTCCGACTCCGGAATCAGAGCCGTAACTGGCGCCCGCCATGACCACCGGAGCCAAGGGATAAAGCGGAGTTGTCATGCTCCACCATGCCAAGGAATGGCTCAATCCACCGATTACACCGAAAGAATTCAGCGCACCCCGCGAAGACAGGACATCGTCACGTTTGTAAGGAGCCCTTGAAATCAGCTTGTCGAAGACCGCGACCGGGCCATCATCCTTCTGATAGAACCTCCTGAGGACAAGCACATTCGAACTGCTGTCGGTGAAGATCTGACTCACCTTGTAATCACCCTGCACGTCAACGGATGAAATGCTGTTGCCGTACACATAGGTAATCGATGCGGAGAAAGCTCCTGCAATAAGAACAAAGAGAAGAAGAACCGAAACAGAAAGCTTCTTCAGTTTGCCCACTGCTTTATGATCTCCACGATAAGTGCCGTGCTGTCGTTCATTGCATCCAGAGCAGCCCACTCGGACAGGCTGTGGTAGTTGTGTCCGCCGGTATAGAGGTTCGGACAGGGTATACCCGCCTTCTCGGCAATCCTCGAGCCATCGGTACCGCCGCGGATTATCTGCTGCTTGAGCGGCTGGCCCAGGATCTCTCCTGCCTTGAAGATGGCCTCGACTGCCTTGGGGCTCTTCTTTGCGGCCTCTCCCATGTTCAGGTAACTGATCTTCTCGACGACGCTGACCTTACCGCCTATGTACAGGGCTTCGATTGCCTCGCCCAGCTTCTTCAAAACATCGATTCTTCTGAGAAGGTTGTCATAATCGAAATCGCGAAGATACAGAGTAACATCGAAATCGGTAGCGTTTCCGCTTGCAGTCTGCGCACAGTAGTAGCCGTACCTGCCGTCGGTTGCCTCCGGGCTTTCGGCCTGGGGAAGTGCATTTATGAAGGAAGCTGCCATCGTCAGGGCATTGACCATTCTGCCGCGGGCTGCACCCAGATGGTATGCAACACCCTTGAAGTGGACCTTGACGGTTGCAGCATTGAAGCACTCAAGCTCCACGCTGTAGCGCTCACCGCCGTCAACGGTGTAGAAGGCAGATGCGTGCAGACGCTTGGCATCGAAGAAATCCATTCCGAAACCGGTCTCCTCGTCAGGGGAGAACAGGATTTCGATTTCACCGTGTCTGATTTCAGGATGGGCTATCAGATATGAGACTGCAGTCATTATCTCCGCAACTCCGCCCTTGTCGTCACACCCCAGAAGGGTATCGCCCTCAGAGGTGATTATCTTGGATCCGACATACTTCTTGAGCTCGGGATTGGAATCTGCGGCAATGACCAGGCCGCTCTTCAGGACAAGATCTCCGCCCTCGTAGTCGTTCACAACCGGCTTTACGCCGTTGCCTGCCACATCATCTGCGGTATCGACATGTGCGCTGAAGGCGACACACGGAAGGCCCTCAGCAGTCGCAGGGACCCTCGCAAGGAGATAGCCATATTCATCCAGATTCACATCGGTAAGCCCAAGCTCACGGAGCTCTTTCTCCAGCAGACGGAGCAGATCCCATTCGCCCTCGAATGACGGATGCTTCTTCTCTGCCAGAGGCTCGATGCTCTGGGTATCCACGACGACATATCTCAAAAACCTTTCCAGTATCTCTTTTTTGAACATGACCTGCTCCCTGAATCAGAAATCGAGGAAGAAGGTGGCTCCGGTGATGAACTTGCTCTGCGGGTTCTTCAGATTCTCGCCGTTGATCAGATACGAGAGCTGGAAGCCCAGATCGATGAAATCGAAGAAGCACATCTCAAGCTGGAAACCGGTGGTGCAGAGGAATCTCTTGAGGTTGTACTTCTCTGCCATGTCGGCTGCGGAGTGGTTCGTGTTGAGGTAGTTCCCGGCATGCCATCCCATGTCGAAGAAGATGTTCAACCTCGGGAAAACTCCTGCCATCAGGAACTCGGGTCCTGCCAAACGAAGGTCCAGATTGTTAACAACACTGAAATTTGTGTTGTAACTGTTCGTATCTATGCCACGAACCTTGCGTCAGAGGGAAACAGGCCTTGAAGCGTAGACGGGAACCTTGGAACCGTCTGTCCAGGTGGCATTAACCCTGTCGATTAGGACGATCGAGAAGAGGTTCATGCCCTTCTTGTTGGCGACCTCGAGCAGTGTGGTACCGGCAACTCCGTTCAATGTGATGGTGTAGTAGCTTGCCTTCTTGTTCAGAAAGCCCGGTGCAAACTGAAGCTTGATTTCCGCCAGGGCACCCTCGTTGGAGACCATCTTGTCGTCCATGAGGTTCAGCTTGGCACCGATGTAGAAGTTGTGCATGAATGCTGTGTAATCATCCGCAAGATCCGGATAGATCGAGTTGCCGGCCTTTGTCGGTCCGAACCAGTCGTCCATCGACGGAATCGGAGTCGGGCCCGTGGATGTTCCGATGGTACCGGTTGCATCGACGGTGGCATAACCGCGCAGACGGGGTTCTCCGAGCTTCATGGAATCGACACCCTTCTCATAGCGTCCTTCGTATCCGACATAAGTCGTCACGAGGTCGAGGCCTTCCACCGGGGACTGACCGAAGCCCTGGAGGAACTTGAGGTTCCAACGGAGCTGGATGTCATCGTAAAGAAGCTGATCGGTAATCAGGGGCTCACCCGTAAGCGGATCCTGGAAGAGAACCCTCTGGGTATAACCGCCGCCGATCGTGAACTGAAGCTGGGTCAGGTTTCCGTCAATCAGATCCAGACCGTTGTAACCGACACCGATTGCAGTCAGGGTCGGCAGAAAGCCTGCAAGGATCTCAGGATGCTGGTCGAGTTCCGTAAACAGGAACTTGAAGTCTCCTGCAAAGACGCTGCACAGTGCCAGTGCAAGTACAAGAATGATTGTCAAAGCTTTCTTCATAGTCGCTTTCCCCTTTTTGTTTTCCCTTTATTTGGACCAGTCGGCACCTTCCCTGTACGGAAGGGAGAAGGTAATCCGCAGTGACTGCGATGCCCTCATTCCCGGCTTATAAGCTAAATCTTCACCAGTATACATGAAAAGACGCCCGATTTCATAGTAGATATGGAGCGTCCCGAACATCTGAAGCTCGATATGCAGCCCCACGCTTCCTTCCCAGACCGATGCCACATATTCTGCGACGCTGTTGTTCAGCTTTCCTCCCGAGTAGTTCATATCCAGGAACAGGTAGATGTACGGAATGCAGTTTCCGAAGAACTGCTGTCCGTAGTAGTTGAGCCTCAGCGTATTCTTTGCCAAGAACGTCATGTTTTCAGGCTCGTACCACCATGTGGGGGACTTCAGGGTCTTGGCGTATTCGGGAACCTGTTTGCCGCCGAGGATACGCATTTCGAAGGAGTCCGATATACCCAACGACCATTTGTTGGTACCGTCGGCCATGGTCTTGGTGTGGATCATCTTGGAATACTCCGTGTAGGTCCAGACCTTCCAGTAGTCCGCAAAGCCACCGTATCCCTTTGAGAATGTCATGAAGGACGGAGCCCACACGACCTTGAACTCCATGGAGAGACCGTCCAGGATTCCGACCTTGAAGAACTGGTCGGAGATTTTGCCGTAAAGGTCGAAGCTTGTACTCAGCAGCTGCCTGTTGCCTGAAAGATCAGGGGTTCCGGACAGAACCTGTCCTGCGACAGCAGTGCTGTAAGCCGGGATATTCCTGAACGGATAACCGGTCCTGGTAATCTGCATAAGGGGGTCCAGGGCAACTTCCCATTGCCCGTCGATGGTGAATCTCAAAGTCAGAAGGTCGTAATCAGAGGCATCGGACCATCCCAGGCCCTGTGCAAGACCTATCTTCCAGGCTGCATACGTGACGTCGTAGTATCTGTTGTTCTTGAGCTCAGATGAAGAGCTGTCGTTGATGATGGCACCGGTAACCGGGTCCTGGGAGATTGTTCGGGCTATCGTTCCGGTGGCAATCTCCATTCCGGCTTCGGTGATCCTGCCGGGTATGAGCTCGAGACCGTTTATGCCCATGAAACAGCGTACGCTGGACGGGAACATACCGAGCCAGAATTCAGGATGGGTCGTAATACCTGTA
>JAGCUM010000111.1 GCA_017962865.1 Spirochaetales bacterium | reverse complement strand
GCAGACCGTGAAGATGAGCGATACGATGTAACCTGCTCCGATTCCGATTACGAACGGGATGAGTCTGGCCATCTTCTTGCCGTAGATGGAGCATCCGATAACCGTGAACAGAGTCACGAGACCGCAGACGAGAGCTGCGTATGATGATCCGCCGGCGTCAGCAGTGGTGAGATCGCCGATTGCATTGCCAGCCAGAGAGAGTCCGATGATGGCGACTGTCGGTCCGATGACTGCAGCGGGCATGATCTTGTTGATCCACTCTACTCCGACCTTCTTGACGATCAGGGAGATGATTACGTAGACGAGACCGGCTGAAACTGCACCGATGATCAGTCCGAGTAAGCCCATCTGCATTGAGGTGGCACCTGCAAAGGCTGCGAACATCGAGCCGATGAAGGCGAATGAAGAACCGAGGAAGACCGGGCTCTTGAACTGTGTGATCAAGAGATAGGCGATTGTACCTGCGCCTGCTCCGAAGAGTGCTGCAGATGCGGTCATTCCGTTTCCGATGATAGCCGGAACAGCGATTGTTGCTGCCATGATGGCGAGCAGCTGCTGGAAAGCGAATACGATAAGCTCTCTGAACTTCGGCTTATCCTGAACGTTGTAGATAAGTTCCATTTTGTATCTCCTTCAAATTAAGCTCAAAAAAAAGTCAACCCGCAAAAGGTTGACTATCTGTTCAATGCAACAGGAAAAATGAAAAGGCTGTCCCCGGATCCAAGCAATGCAGTCTTTATGCTGAGCTTTACCATCGCAACCCCTCTCAATTTCCTTGGTTGAAAATAGCAGATATCGGAGAGTATGAGAAGAGCTTTTGGGACGATTTCTGAAAAAACAACAAAGCGCAACAAAAGACTCAGCTTCTGATTGCCCTGGCCTCCATGTAATAGCGTTTTTCGTTGGCTTCACCCATGCTGAACGTCTTTCTGGGAAGGGCTCCGTCCTTGATAATGGTATCGAAGAACGTTCCCTTGTCGATTGCAGGAAGGAACAGTCCTATGTTCCCCTTCTCGCTTCCCAGCTTGTCCGTGACATCCGCACCGTGGATGTAATCCACCGAATAACCCTTGGAAATAAGGTTGTCGATGACTTTCTGCAAGGTGCCTGCGGCGATGTTGGCAGACGGATTCTCCAAAGTCACTACGACATGCTTGTCCGAGGTGCAGTAGCCGAATCTCTGGCGGCTCTGGTCCGCGATGTGCTTTGCAATGCAGTTTCTGCACCCGACCTTTTCGGTATCGACCTTATCGGCATTCTTGGCCAGTTCGGCAAGGAAGACATCTTCGGGAACGTTGAACAGCACACGGTGGATGGGTTCGAAAACCAGACCGGGATCGAAGATGTTCTCAAGCTCCACGAGGCAGAAGCGTGCGGGATGGGTTTTCCTCTCCTCTTCGGAAAGAGTCTGCTTGATATCCTCCCAGCAGCTTTTGGCCGTTGCGAAGCTGTGATTGCCGTCTCCCATGGCAAAAAGAAGCGGATTCTTCGGATCCAGGGCATCGTACAGCTTTGCGAATGCAGCTGCGATGGCGGCCTTGTCCTCCTGCGAATCGACGACCCAGGCCTGCAGATGACCTCCGTTCTTCATGAGCTCGACGTCATAGACATCCTCAAGACTGTCGGTCTTTGCAGCAAGCGGCTCGATGACGCTCTTTTCCTTATCGCTTATGAGAACCATGATATGGGGAATCTCGAGAGGAGCATCCTTTCTGATCTTCTTGCGGGGCGGAATCCTGGAGAGAATCGTACCCTCGGTAGCGCGGATGAGGCTTGTCGAATCCTTCTCCCAGCTGTATCTGTCCAGATCCAACGAGGCCATCAGACCCCACCTTGAAGTGTTGCCGCAGGTCCTCTTGACCAGGAAGAAGCAATCCCTGTAGGTATCGAAAAGTTCATCCCCGACATAACGGGCCAGTGTCCTGTTGATATCGGCGATGCGACTGTCCGCGTCTCCGTCTTCAAGGTAGCACTCCGGGAAAATCAGCCTGAGAGTTGAAGGAGCATCCCCGACAAGGCGGTCGACATCCTCCCAGTAATCCTTCTCCGACGTGAACTGGTCACAGGCGACGACAGCCCACTTGGAAAGGTCCGTACCCTTCTTAGGAATCATCATATCCGATGCCCTTAAGCCCATTTTCTCCAGCTTGCAATTTATGTTTTCCACGTTTTTCACCTCTCGGAATTTGTCTTGATGTAATTATGATAAGCCTGGATTGCGGAATTCGCAACTCTTTTGTAGTCATAAGGCCAAACTTCACGAAAGCCTTCTCTTGTGCTATCATTTGAGCATGCTTCAGAAACGAAGGGTCTTCGACCTGACCAATACCATAATGAATTATCTCTTTCTGGTTTTCCTTCTTCTCTGCGGCATCTATCTGGCATCGTTCTGGATTGAGCTTACACCTATCTTCCTGCAGACCCTTGTCACCTGCATCAATGTTGCGGCATGGACCATCAGCGGCCTTTCGGTGATTCTCGTGGTTCTGGCACTGGTCATAGCCATAGTGGACCGGGACCTCAAGGCCTGGACTCTTCTCTGGTGCATTGTCAGGATGATTGTTTGCATTGCCTTATCTATAATTATAGATGCAGGCTCGATTCTTGTTTCCGAAGGTGTCAGTGTAACCCTTTGATCAGCGCAGAAGCATCATAGAGGCCCTGGCGTACGAGCTTGTAGGGCTTTACGGTCGCATCGATCAAAGTCGATGGAACCTTACCCTGGGTCTCGTCTCCGCGTACAACTACATCCACCAATGCCTCGAACCGCTTGCAGATTGCGGTAAGATTCGTAAGGGAGGTTTCTCCTGCCATATTGACGCTGGTCGAATAGATGGGACAGCCTACTTCTTTCAGAAGCCTCTGAAGGAACGGATCGTTGGGAACCCTTATGGCGATGGTTCCTCCTTCCTTCCGATTGAGTATCACGGTAAGGGCAGCAGGCCAGGCCGAAAGGATATCCGCGGGAATCTCGGTGCACATCGAAGCTGCCTGCTCAAGGGTTGCGAGGACCAGGAAAGCCTTGTTCCTGTCTCTGCCCTTTATCTCCATGAGCGGTTTCTCCCCGATGCCGTATGCCGCGCACAGACCGTAGATCGTGTCGCACGGGAGAATGGCTACTCCGCCTTCCCTAATTATCGTCGATATTGTTTCCAGCGTCTCCGGATTCTTCTTGTTGAGGATCATCCTCTTCTCCTTTGTGCCTTTTCAGAATCAAAGCCAACAGACAGATGATAAAGGAAGTACCGACGGAAATCAACAGGATGAACGATGGTCTGAGAGGCTTGAATGAGTTGCTTTTTTGCTCCTCATCAACATTATAGGCTGTTTCTGCCTCTTCAACCTCATCCTTCGTATCAAACACGTAGACCTCATCGCCGTCTACCTTGTAGCCCAGATTCATCGCTGTGGAACGCCGCCCGTCCTCCGACTGGGTCTCCGCTTCCTGCCTTGTGAGCATCTCTATTTCGACATCGCTCTTGTCGAGCTTGTACTCATTCTCCTTCAATTGCCTCTTGAGCTGATTATTTGCGATAAATCCTCTCTCCCCCAGAAAAGAGGATATCAAACTATAAAAACAAAGCGTCAAAACAGCAAATAGGATGATTATCTTTCTTGTCATGTTTCTTCCATTGGTATATAATAACGATAACGAACTTTTAGATAAAGGGTTTATTACAAGCTTTTTGGGGGATTACAATGAGCAAGAAGAAGAATTCGAAGTCTGTAATCATCACAATCATCATCACTTTGATTGTTTTGGGCTGTCTCACATTCGCCGGTGTCAAGTTCCTGCTTCCGCAGTACACAAACGGCCAGGAGACTTCCCAGTACAAGATCTATGAATTCGCAGTCAAGGTCTTCCCGCTTCTGGTAGGTGTTGTCCTTATCGTAATTGCATCGATGATTGCAACCAACCGTGAGGATGAAGAGGATGAAGAAGACAAGCTTCCGCCTAACTCCTATGACAAACAGCTGTTCGAGGCTCCCGCCGATGATCCTACTGCCGCAGCAAAGCCTGTAGAGACTGAAGAGGCAAAGCAGGATGAAGTTGCTCCGGAAGAGGCTCAGGAATTCTACTCCATCTTCGATGCACCTGCAGACGAGAAGAAGGAAGAGACAGCCGAAGCCGAAGCCGAAGCCGAGGCAGAAGAGCCTGCCGAAGATACAAAGAAGGAAGTTGCAAAGGCTGCCGCAGCCGCTGCTGCAGATCCCTCACAGAAGCCGCTTCTCGATGCAATCTATTCACTTGTCAACAAACTTGATGAAGTGACTGACTACATGAGCTACGAGGAAGAGGATGATGACGAGGACGACAACCTCGATGACTATGAGTACTACGATTATCCCGAGGGCTCTGATGAGTATGAGGAAGAGCAGTACCGCAGACATCACTATGACAATCCTCTCGAGAACAAGATCGACAGACTCTGTGATGCAATTGCCAACCTTACCACAATCGTCAGCTCCCAGGCAGGTGCTCCGGTTGCAGCACCCGTTGCTGTCGCCGCTCCCGTTGAGGCCGCTGCCCCTGCTCCCGCTGAGGAACAGGCCGCTCCCGCCGCTCAGGCACCTGCAGAGACAGTCATCCAGACCGTTGAGGTTCCCGTTGACAAGGAAATCAACGACATCGATGCAACAGACCCGATCCAGAGAGCAAGAATCGAGTTCGACAGCGCCAAGGACGGCGAGTATGATATCTCATTCGTCTACACCAATGCCGATGTCGACAGTGTCCTTGTTTCACTCGGCGGAACCGGTGATGCATTCGAGATCAACGGCAGAACAGTTGCAATCATTCCGTTCCTTACCGGAGCCGAGGCTCAGGAAGAGATGGATAAGCTCGGTGTCGAGTATGAAATCCAGACCATCGATGCAAACGCAATCATGGATGCTGACTTCGATGCTGAGGTTGCTCCCAGACTTGCATAAGTCTATATTGATTATAAAGAATTCGCGTTATCTTCGGATAACGCGTTTTTTTACTCTGCTGTCAGAAGATAGCTGTTGCGGTCACGACAGAGGACAGTATTCGGGAAGATTTCGCATGCCTCTTCCTTAAGCTGAAGCAGTTCCTTGTCGGTATATCTGGGACTGTAGTGAATAAGACCTAGTTTCCTTACTCCTGCATCGCGTGCAATCGTAGCTGCCTGGGAACTGGTCATATGTTTCTTTTCAAAGGCATCTGCGGCAAGATCACGGGTGAACATGCCCTCGCAGAGCAGAAGGTCCGAACCCTGCACATGCTTGGCGATGTGCCCCATGTAGACGGAATCGGTTATATAGGAGAATCTGACTCCCCTGCGCGTAGGCCCAAGAACCTGATCCGGATGAACAACGGTCCCGTCTTCGAGCGTGACGTCCATACCCTTCTGAAGCATGCCCCACATCGGACCGCAGGGCACCTTTAGGGCCTTGGCATTTTCAACGCTGAACTCCCCCGCCCTGTCCTTCTCCGTCAGAACATAGCCCATGCATGGCTTTGTATGAAGAAGCGGCACGGCTTCCACCGTGAAGTCCTCGGTCTCGAGGATAGTTCCGGGCTGGGTCTGGACGAAACGGATTTCATAGTTGATATACATATCCAGAAGACGCCTGTTAGCATCGATGTAATCGCGCAGCTTCTCCGGTCCGTAAATATACAGAGGATCCTC
>JAGCUM010000110.1 GCA_017962865.1 Spirochaetales bacterium | reverse complement strand
TTGGTCATATATTTCAGGATCGATGCCTCTTGTCCCAGCAGCTCTATCAGCGGATTAGGGCGTCCTTCCTGCACTGCAGCCCAGGCCTTGAGGCTGTTTTCGCGGATGGTCTCGTGCATTTCCTGACGGTCTGCACCCCGGCGTCCAAGCTCCATAAGAAGCCTTTCGGTAGCTGCAAACACTCCGAAGGCCTCGAGATTCCTCTTGATCGTAGCCTCGTGGACATTCATTCCGTCCACAACCTTCTTTGCCGTAATTAGTACTTCGTCCATTGCCAGGAAAGCCTGCGGCAAGAAGAGCCTGCGGTTTGCACTGTCATCAAGGGTTCTCTCAAGAATGCTCAGCGATGCATTGTCCCATGCGTTGGGAACAAGCGAGTGGATGTAGCGGCAGAGGCTGTCGATCTTCTCGCAGTTGATCGGATTTCTCTTGAACGGCATGGCCGAGGATCCGACCTGGGACTTTCCGAACGGCTCACTCCACTCACCTATGGCAGAGCTCTGAAGCATCCTGAAATCCATGGCGAACTTAGCAAGAGCACAGGAGAGATTATCCAGGGCATGCATGATCCTGAGGTCCTGAGTCCTCGGATAGACCTGTGTGGCCCCTTCGAAGGCAACAAGACCCAGCTGATCCATCACTTCCTTATCCAACTGCTCGGATGTCATGCAAGTGCCGTCAAGCAGACACTTGTAGCTTGCCCTTGTTCCCACTGCACCCTTGAGGCCCTTTCCCTTGATCTCTAGAGCCTTCAGCTCAGCAATGCAGGCATCCAGATCCTGGACAACAAGAGCCAGGCGGTAGCCCACCGTTGTTACTTCTGCGCTCTGGATGTGGGTGAATGCCATACAGGGAACATCGATGTATTTGTTGACCTTTTCTACAAATGAGGCTCTGAGCTCTTCTGTCTTGGCAAGAATCAGAGCAACTGCCTGCTTCAGCCTCCTGGCATCGGCATTGTCCAGAACATCCATGCTGGTAGCACCCAGGTGAATGATTCCTCCGCCGATCTTGCACTGCTCAGCGTAGGTCTTTATCTCTGCCATCAGGTCGTGGCGGATCTCCGCTTCGATTTCAAGCGCCCTTTCAATGTCCACATCCTCGGCATGGGCCTTGAGGTCGGCAAGCTGTGCATCCGAAACAATACCGGCCTTGTTCTGTGCAGAAGCAAGTGCAATCCAGACACGTCTTAAAAGAAGCCTCTTGTTGCGCTCGGACCAGATGGTCTTCATCTCATCAGAGCCGTATCTCCAGGTCAGCGGTGAAATAAAAGTGTCAAAACCGAAATCCATGCCAGTCTCCTGCCAGTTTAGTGGCACTTAGTGAGCTCTCTGTTCCTTCTAAGCTTTCTGATCCTTCTAAGCCTTCTGAGCGCTCTACTCCTACTTTTCCTTGTTATCCTTCTAAGCCTTCTAGACCCTCAAAGAATAATGATCTGATCTCTCTCCGGACCGACCGATACGCATGATACCGGGCAGTGTGCGTACTCGCCGATGGCCTTCACATAGGCCTTGGCCTCCTTGGGGAGGTCCTCCCAGCGTCTGCAGCCCGTGGTATCGGTCTTCCAACCCTGGAAGGTTCTCCAGATGGGCTTTGCCCTCTCCTGTCCGTTGGTATCGGGCAGATATCTGGTGATCTCACCGTCCAGCTCGTAGGCCTCGCAGACCTTGATCTCATCGAAGGAATCAAGGACATCCAGCTTGGTAACAGCGATGGAAGTAAAGCCGTTCATGTAGGATGAGAAATCCAGGGCAACTGCATCCAGCCATCCGCAGCGTCTGGGTCTGCCTGTGGTTGCACCGTACTCCGCTCCGATATCGCGGAGCTTCTTTCCGTCCTCGTCAAATAGTTCTGCAACGAACGGGCCGCCGCCTACGCTTGTTGAATAGGCCTTGGTGACACCGATGATCTCGTTGATTCCGCGCGGCGAAATACCGGAGACGTTGGCAGCTCCTCCGCTGGTCGGGTTGCTTGAAGTGGTGTAAGGATAGATACCCCAGTCAAGGTCTCTCATTATGCCCAGCTGACCTTCGAGGACAACCTTGCGGCCGGAATCCACGGCGGCTCTGACGATCGGAATGGTATCGACAATCCTGGAGCCGAACTCCTTCTTCCATTCAGCGCACTTTGCAAGAAGCTCGTCGACGGTGAACTGCTGCAGGCCGTAGTAATCGAGCTCGCGGTTCTTCTTCGGAAGCACCTTCTCGATATGAGCCTTCAGGGCCTCGAGGTCCAGAAGCTCTCCTGCACGGATGCCGATTCTGGCTGCCTTGTCGCTGTAGCAGGGTCCTATTCCCCTCTTCGTGGTACCGATCTTGTCATGCTCGGAACGCTTGCTCTCCTCCGCACCGTCCAGAAGGCAGTGGTAAGGCATTATAAGATGAGCCCTCGTATCGATTCTGAGATTCTTGTGGAGTTTCTCGGGAATCTGCTCAAGCTCCTTGGCCATCGTGTCGAAATTGACGACGGCACCTACACCTACGATGCTGGTTGCCTTGGGATTGAAGATTCCTGAAGGAATGATGTGAAGAGCGAACTTTCCGTACTCGTTCACGACGGTGTGACCTGCATTGTCTCCGCCCTGATAGCGGATTACCACATCAGCGTCCGTGGCCAGATAGTCTACTATCCTGCCCTTTCCCTCATCGCCCCACTGGGCACCTACGATTGAAATAACTGACATCTGCTTCTCCTTGAATCAAAGTCACTGGGGAATTTTCATTTCTGCGATATAAGGCAGAGTCCTGTACTGCTCGCCGTAATCCAGTCCGTAGCCTACGACCCAGACATCGGGAATGGTGAAACCCACATACTTGAGGTCCACGGGAACCACATGACGGTCCGGCTTCTCCA
>JAGCUM010000109.1 GCA_017962865.1 Spirochaetales bacterium | reverse complement strand
GCGCTCAAGCCGTGCTCCAAGCACTGTCTTTCGCTTGCGCCTGGAAAACCCCGCGTTTATCTGTATCATTCTAAACGACAATTTCATCTGAGATTTCTGCGGCTTTATCTCAGAGCCTACCGCAATGGTATGTCTCTTCGATGCGCCGCAGTCTCTCAGCGAACTTGTCGCTTAGCGAATAGGGGTCTGGAAAACCCTATACCCAAAAAAGAGAAAGTAAGCCTGACGACCTTGAAAAATGACCCGTCAGGCTTATTTGTAAGCCTGGAGTCCCTGAAAAAGAACTCTTCAGGCTTATTTTTATATTTATACCTTTCAAATTATGTTATTGTAGGTGCATCGGAGGCTTTCAATGCACTACGAGCTCGACGAAACCTGGATGCCTTTCTCCTCTCTGATGCTCAGGCACATCTACAACGTGCTTCTCATATGCTCGGAGTATGACCGCTTCATGCTTGAGGAAGACGGAAGGGTCGAAGAGGAGCTCTACAGGGAATATACGTCACTCGGTCTTTCCAACCCTCCGAAGATCACCCATGTAAGCAGCGAAGAGAAGGCTCTGGAGCTTCTGAAGGAGCTGGATTTCGATCTGGTGATTTCCATGCTGGATCTGGGCTCGGGTAGGGTCGAGGCCCTTGCGCAGCAGGTCAAGAAGCTGTACCCGGAGCTTCCGTTCATAGCTCTTTCCCCGTCGCCTGACCACAGGAAGGCAAAAGTCCTCAAGGGCGAGGACTGCCCGTACATAGACTTCATGTTCTACTGGCTCGGAGACCCGTCGGTGTTCCTTGCCATGGTAAAGCTCATGGAGGACCGCATGAACGTTGACCACGATACCGAGGAAGCCGATGTCGAGGTCATAATCTTCGTCGAAGACTCCGTGAAGTTCATATCCTCCTATCTGCCTCAGATGTACAAGCTTCTGATCGAGCAGAACAGAGCCTCTATCAGGGAGGCCCTGAATGAGTGGGGAACAAAACTCCGCATGCGCGGCCGACCGAAAATCCTTCTGGGCAGGACCTACGATGAGGCCATGGAGCTCTACAACAGGTACCGTCAGAACGTGCTCGGGGTAATCACGGATCTTACTTTCGATTCCCCGTGGGGCAGGGACCATGCCGGCGAGCATCTGATGAAGGCCATCAGGGCGGACAACCCTGAGATGCCGTTCCTGCTTCAGTCCACCAACAGGGATGAGGCAAAGCGTATCGCAGATGAAAACGAAGCCCAGTTCGTATGGAAGCTTTCCCCGGACCACCACATGGAGCTTGCCGAGCACTTCACCAAGTACTACGGTTTCGGGCCGTTTTTGTTCAAGAACCCGGAAACAGGCGAGGTGATTGCCAGCGTCTACAGGATGAAGGAACTGCAGGAGCAGATCCGGATCATTCCGATCGAGTCCTTCATCTACCATGTAAGGCGCAACGACCTCTCGCGCTGGCTCAGAGCCCAGTCTCTGTACAAGCTCGCTTCCAGAATCAAGCCCATCACGCTCAAGAAGGATGCCTCCAATGCCGAGGAGATGCGCCAGTTCATCTATACCACGATCAAGGAGTACCGCAAGGAGCGAACCCGCGGAACGATAGCCCAGTTCTCGAGGGAGACCTATGATGAGACCCTGTTCTTCTCAAGAATCGGCAACGGATCCCTAGGAGGAAAGGGCAGGGGCCTTGCGTTCATAGCCCTTGAAATGAAGGCCGCGCAGATCCGCAGCAGGTATGACGGAATCTATGTCTCGATTCCCAGAACGGTCGTCATTTCGACGGAGGTGTTCGATCAGTTCATCTTATGCAACGGTTTCTGGCCCGGTGATTTCATCGACAAGACCGATAATGAGATTCTGAGGATGTTCCTTGACGGCAACCTGCCTGCAGGTTTCGAGGATGATCTCGTACGGATTCTTGAAGTCAACGATGTCCCACTCTCCGTGCGTTCCTCTTCGCTATTGGAAGACAGTCACTTCCAGCCGTTTGCCGGAGTCTACCAGACCTCCATGATCTCGAACTCCGGTAGCTTCGAGAAGAGGCTTCAGGATCTTGAGAAGGCGGTCAAGACTGTTTGGGCATCCACCTACTTCAAGGGTGCACGCGAGTACCTCAGAAGAACCGGCCATGCCGTCGAGGACGAGAAGATGGCCGTGATCATCCAGCACATAACAGGAAGCGACCATGACGGATACTGGCTTCCGAACATCTCCGGGGTGGCGAGGTCCCTCGATTACTATCCCGCAGGAAGCAGAACAGCAGAGGACGGCATAGGAATGCTGGCATTCGGAATGGGCAAGACCATAGTGGACGAGGGCGAGAGCTTCCGCTTCTGTCCCGCAAAGCCCAAGGTGCCGGTCAACTCACTCAATGGGGGAAGCTCTTCCCAGAGGATGTTCTATGCCCTCGACAGGGGCAGGGACTTCGACCCGTTCAGCGACATAGACAATCTGGTCCATCTCGATATGGAGAAGGCCTACGGCTGGAGCAATGCCATCAAGGGCATCGTCTCGGTCATGACCCCTTACGGATTCCTTTCCGAAAACTCCACGGATCAGGGCTTCAAGAGCCTGACATTCAACGGAATCATAAAGTACGACATGATTCCGCTGGCAAGGATCGTGGATGATGTCCTGAAGCTCGGTTCACGTACTATGAGCGAGCCTGTGGAGATAGAGTTTGCGGTCAACCTTGAACACAAGGACTGGATTGACTTCTCCATCCTGCAGATAAGGCCCATTTCCGGAACCGACCGTTTCGAGGATGTCGTCATTACTGATAAAGAGACCGAAAGCGCCGCAATCTCAGCAAACAAGGTCATGGGCAACGGGAAGGTCGAGGGCCTGCGAGATATCATCTGCGTCAAGCCCGATGCCTTCAGGCGCTCCGAGATGGTGGAGATGGCCCTAGAGCTAGAGCAGCTCAACGATTCGAACGAGGACCAGTACGTGCTGATCGTGGCAGGACGTCTTGGGTCATCGGACAACTGGCTCGGAATCCCGTGTTCCTGGCCGCAGATATCCAAGGCCCATGTGATAGTGGAGACAGGGCTGAAGGAAATCCAGGCCGAGCCCAGCGAGGGAACGCACTTTTTCCAGAACGTGACCTCACTCGGATGCATTTACATCTCCAACAACCCCGCATCGGGAGACGGTAAGGTGGACTTCGATTCCATCATGAAACTGCCTCTTGTCAAAGAGACAAAGCACTTCGTGCATGTCAGATCCGATGAGGACCTGATTGTAAAGGCCGATGGCCTGAACGGAAAGGCTGTTGTTATTTTCTGACAAATAAAAGACCGCAGAGGATATCGTTTCCACTGCGGTCTTATTGTCTTGATTTGTTCGGTTTTACTTTTTGAATCCCTGTACAAGCTTCTGAAGTGCGGTAATCTCATAGCTTGCGAGGTCGGTGAAGTTCTCAAGCTTCTTGCCTTTGAAATCGAACTTGCCGTTGGATACGTACTCGTTCAGGGTTCCCCAGTCCATATACTGAACGGCATACATTGCTTCGGAGAACTCTTCCGCTTGGGCTTCCGTCAGCCCGAAATACTGACCGAGGGCATAATAGTTCGGGCTGTAGTCAGTATCGTAATCCCACCAGCTGTAATCCGAGCTGTCATATGTCCAGCCGTCGCCCGTGTAGCTGTCCCAGTTGTCACAGCTGGAATCATCGTAATACCAGCTGCTGTAGTCATCGCTGCCCATGTCGCCGAAGAGGCT
>JAGCUM010000108.1 GCA_017962865.1 Spirochaetales bacterium | reverse complement strand
GGTATCGATGTGGAAGACGTAGCCGTCTATCCGCAGTCCTACTACAGCCCCTACGACCAACTGGTCCTCGAGCCTTCGGTTCTGGCCTGCATCGCAGCCATGGCGGCAATGCAATCCGGAGAACTTGTCCAGATTTCCGCTCCCATGGTTTCCTGGCAGCCCAGGATGAGAATCGAGCATGAGACGGCCTTCCAGGAGGACGGAACCATCCTGGCAGACAAGGCAAGCTGTTCCGTCGATCTGGGTGCCTACCCCTTCTTCGCTGCGGAAATCTGCAGCAATGTCCTTGCAGGACTCGTGCCGGTCTATCCGATGAAGGCGGCGGACATCAGCATACAGATAAAGAGAAGCGCCACCGCTCCCGCAAGCTTCTTCGGCGACCTCGGCTATTCCATGGCCCTTGCCGGAACCGAGAACCATTTCACGCAGCTTGCTTCTTCTCTGGGCCTTCAGCCCGGTCTCTGGAGACAGAGCCGGATCAAGGATATCGGAAAAGGCGGCAATCCCCTGTGCGAAAGCGTCAAGCAGGGCTCCGATTTCGACAAGCTCACGAAATCCATCAAGGAAGTCCTGGACAAGTCCTGGTATTCCAGAAAATTCGCCGCCAATGCCCAGAAGCGCATGCTGAGCCTCAAGCTGAATCCGATGGTCAACTACAGCAGGGGCATCGGAATTGCCAGCGGACAGAGCATCTTCGGCTTCTCGCAGCAGTTCAATGCAAATGCGAAATACTCGCTCACGGTAACCCTGAACGAGGACAATACAATCAGGGTCAACACCGGAATGACGGCAGACAAATCCATGATCGGAATCTGGAAGGACACTGTCAGAAAGTTCCTGGAAGTCCCTTCAGAGGACATCTTTTTCACGGACATAAATGCCGGAGACATCCAGGACATGGGTCCCAGCGCCCTCTCCCGAAAGATGGGAATAGTTTCCTCTCTCCTCGTGCAGGCCTGCTCCGAGATTGCAAGAAAGCGCCAGTTCTCACGCCTTCCCATAACGGTATCGACACAGTATGAGGCGGAGCTCACGGATCCGTTCTATTACAGCTCGAGTATCGGAACCGTTGCCATGGACCTTCACATAGATACCGTCATGCTCTCGCCGATCATCGACAATATCTGGGTGAACTTCCATCTGGGACATGTGTTTGACATGGACAAGCTTCTGAACAAGGCCAGGCACACAATCACCGCAGTGCTTTCGGACATCTGCCCGAGATCCAGCGCAAAGTGCAACATAGACATCAAGATCAGTCAGGACGGCTCGTTCGTGGCTTCCTCCCTGACCGCAGGACTCAGGGGCCTGACCACCGCAGCACTGGTAAATGCCCTCTCACAGGCTCTGGGACACACAATCAGACAGATTCCCGTTACCAGCGACGACATCCTCGCCATAGCAAGCAAGAACGCCTTTGCAGGTGAAAGAAACCTCTCCAGGGAAGGAGGCGAGAAAGATAAATGAGACTGAACTGCAACATCAACGGCTCGCAGTATTCTCTGGTAGTGAATTCCGACAAGCCCCTGAGCGAGATTCTCAAGGAGCAGATCATAACATTCGCCGAGAACAGCCAGTGTCTCGGGGCCTCATGCGGCAACTGCATAGTCCTGATCAACGGAAGCGCGGCCCTCAGCTGCCTCCTTCCGGCCTTCAAGCTCAACGGAGCCAGCATCCTGACATTCGAGGGTTTCCAGAAGACCCGTTTCTGTCATGACATCGAGCGTGCCTACGCAGACATCGGCAACCAGCCCTGCCCCCAGTGCTACGCCTCGAAGACGATAATCATCGAGTCCATTCTCAACAAGGTCGACAAGGAAAACCAGAACCGAATCAGCAGTTTCGGCCAGGGCGACATGTCGGCCCAAGCTGCAGCCTCTGCAAACGAGCAGGCCGCCAGAAGCAGAAGCGGAATGGGTTCCATAAGCACCGAGATGATAGCCAGAGAGATGGCCATGAGCAGCTGCCAGTGCATCGAAATCTCGGATTTGGAGAAAATCATCAACCTCGCCTACAGATACAGGAGCAGACGCCGTGCCAGAAGGTCTTAGATCCCCTACGGTCTTCACCCCCAAGACGGTCAGTGAAGCCATCACGAACAAACTCAAGAACCAGAACGCCAGATTCTGGGCAGGCGGAACATACCTCATGAGCCGTCCGGGCTTCTATCCCAACCCGAACCTCAGGGACATCATCGCCCTCTCCGGCATCCAGGACCTCTCCAGAATCTACCATGCAGACCGATACCTCGAGGCCGGGGCTATGGTAACCATCCAGCAGCTCATGACGATGGGAAGCTTCATCTTCTCCAAGGACCTCTACAATGCCATCAGCTCGATCGGAAGCTCTGTAATCAGGAACCAGGCCACCTTGGGCGGTTCGCTGTGCACTAGCGACAAACGCTTTACCATGAGCTGCGTGCTTGCAACCCTCAATGCAACAGCCGAAATCAGGATGGTCTCCAAGGCAGCCACCTCCAGATGGGTTCCGATATCCAAACTCTATGACAGAAAAGGAAACTTCCTGTTCGCAGACAGTGCGCTTCTGACAAAAATCAGGATCCCCACCGACAACTCGAACCAGATGCAGTTCATCTCAAGAACCCTGGATTCTCCCATGCTCAACCCTTCAGAGGCCGTCATACTCGGACTGCAGTACTCCATCAGTCAGGGCGGAATCACCACCCCGTCACTGTGCATAACGCTGCCGAACTCCTGTTTCTACATGTCCCAGGATTTCGACAACCTGCTTTCCACGCTCACCTTCCCGATAACCGCCGACAAGATCCAGAAGGTTTCCAGAAGGCTTGCAACCGATCTGCATATCTCGGTAAGACAGAACACCAACAAGCTTCAGATCGAGAGAGCAGTCAGGCTCCTTGAAGTCATCCTGAGCGAAATCAATACCAACTATCTGGCAGGCTGATCATGCTGACCATGAGAATCACAGGCGGGAAATACTGCGGACGCAAGGTCATCATCCCCACCGGGGAGCTTGAAATCCGCCCTGCGATGGACCGCATGAGGGAGTCTTTGTTCTCCATCCTCGGACCTCTGGACGGAGCCAGCTTCTGCGACCTTTTCTCCGGAAGCGGATGCGTGGGACTGGAGGCTGCATCCAGAGGGGCTTCAGTTGTTCATCTTGTGGAAATGGACAGGGCAAAACGCGATGTCATGGAGAAGAACATCAGCTGGGCAAAGGACGAATGTGACATCAAAATATTCTTTTCCAATGTCCTGAAATTCATACCTTGTGCTCAAATTCAGTATGATATCGTCTATGCAGACCCTCCTTTCCCGATGCAAAAGAAAATCCAGCTTGCTGAGCTTGCGGACAGACGCAAGTGCGTGAAGCCCGACGGACTGTTCATAATCCACTTCCCGGCTCCGGAGGAAAACCAGTGGCCTGACAGCATCGGGGATCTCAGGTTGATAGATACCCGCAAGTACGGACGCAATATGCTGAAGTTCTACAGAAATACGAGCGAGGCCCCTCTGGGCAACTGACTCTTCTTAAACTCAATCGTTTTTTTCCTGCTCCCCCGTTCCCTTTGCTGCCTTTATCAGGGACACGGCAGTAGTTATGGCAATTACAGTGCAGGACACGGCTCCGACATAATTCATGATGATCAGGCTGAACGCAGCGAACATGACCATGTTGATGATGAAAGCCAGCTTCAGAGCCTTCGCATTCTCCTTGAGTTTGAACACTGCGACCGAATACTCGAGATTGGCGACAATCGGAAGCCAACCCAACAGACCGCGGTTGTTGAACACAACGCCCAGCACAACCCCTGCAAGAATGAGAATCCATTCGAGGACCCTGCTTTTGATGTTCTTCATGGCGGCGAAATTGCGAAATACCGCCACCACATTCTGTGCGGTCCCGCTGTAGCCCTTCAGAACCGCAGAGGATGCACCGTAGAAGAACTGGCTGATTATCTGGACCGCCATGATCTGGCTGTGCTTTTTCCTCGTGCCGCTGACGGAATCCGTAATCATTGCACAGAGACTCAGAATGTTGCCGATTATGATTGCTGCTTCCATATTCAGAATATCTGGCCCGGAAGTCTGAGCTTTTCCTTCGGCGGAAAGTCCTTGTCGAACTGATCGACATCGGAGTCGTTGACATAATAACCTTTCGGGGTCTGGTATACTCCGGTAATCCCGTCAAGGTATCCCGGGCGCAGTTCCCTGCACAGGAAGAACGATGAATCGGCGTCTTCGGGCAGATCGTGGTATCTGATTCCGAACTTGCTCGAGTAATCGAAACCGCACTTTCCGTAGAAACCGATGTTCCCCTCGAACAGAACGGCACCGAAGCCCAGTTCGGAAGCCTTTATCAGAGAATAGTCAAGCAATGCCTTTCCGTAGCCCTTGCGTTTCAGTTCGGGAGTGATACAGATGGGGCCCATCGTCAGTACCGGGATCGTCCTTCCGTCATCGGCGTTGATGACGGTTTTCATGAACATGTTCTGCCCTATCAGCTGTCCCCCTTTTTCCATGACGAAATCAAGCTCCTTGATAAAAGCAGGATCGTCGCGAAGGACATGTATCACATAGTGCTCATAGCATCCGGGGCGGTAGACATTCCAAAAAGATTCTCTGATGAGATTCTCGACAGCCCTGTGGTCGTCTTCGGTTTCCAAGCGGAAGCTGTAATCCATTTCATTCATTATCCAATCTCCTGATGACGTTCTCTCTATTGTAATTCATCTGCGCTTATCAGCACAGCCCTGCAGGGAGATCCATCCGAACCTGCCAGATTCAGCGGCGCTGCATTCAGACAATAGACTCCTTCGGGTACTTCGGATAACCGGATTCCTTCAAGCAGCACGATATCGGCGCCCAACAGGATCAGATGAACTTCCATCGGTGAATCCTCGGGTCCTACCGTCTGTGATTCATTTCCCAGCAACAGGATCTTCTCAGAGGCAAATACCCTTGCAGCCTCCGAGGAGACTTCGGCATTTCCTTTGATAAGGATTCTTCTTGCTGCTTCCGGATTCTGCTTTTTCGCTTTCCTCAGTATTTCCCCTGCATCTGAAGCGGAAACAATTCCCCGGTGTTCTGCAACATAGGCCGGTCCTACGAAGATATCAAGACCTAAGGCATCAACGGTTTTTCCGTCTTTTCGGAAATGAAACGGAGCATCGATATGCGTGCCGTTATGTGCACACATACTGAAGGCCGTCAGGTTGTACAAATCACCCTTTTCCATTGAACTGAGCAGCTTTTTTTCGGGCACAGGGTCTCCTGCAAACACCTGACAGCCTAACACCTCCTGGGAAATATCGTAGATAATCACAGCTTCTTCTCCTATGCGTCCTTTCCATCAGTCATTTTAACGCATTTTGCTTCATCTTATCACGTAATCTGTTTGTACACCGGCCCGTTTACCCTGCATTCCGTGGTGGTCACGGAGCAGATGTCCCAATCGGTGCAGTTTACCAGATAGCGAAGATTGTACGGGCTCAGATCCAGGTATCCGGCTATCGTATCGATATCCACGCCGAGGTCCGACATATGATACG
>JAGCUM010000107.1 GCA_017962865.1 Spirochaetales bacterium | reverse complement strand
GTTGGGGTAAAAGACTATGATTCTGGTGCCCTGAACGTCTGCGAAGCCCGCCATGGCAGCTTTGCCGGTATCTCCGGAGGTGGCTGTGAGGATGACGGTTTCATCCGTTCTGCCTGTCTGGGCCTTTGCGGCGGTGATGAGCACAGGCAACATGGACAGCGCCACGTCCTTGAAGGCCGAAGTGGGGCCGCGGAAGAGCTCCAGCACATATTTGTCACCCACCTGCTTCAGCGGGGTGAGATCTTCGGTTTCGAACTTGCCTTTGTATGCCCTCCGGACCAGCGCTTCCATATCATTGAAGTCAGGCAGCAGATGGCAGAGAATCAGCTTTGCCATATCCAGTGTGGGAAGACCGATTGCGGCCTTCCAATCGAATTTGCTTTCCAGTATCTCCGGTGAGATGAGAAGACCCCCGTCCGGGGCGATTCCCATTAGAACCGCTTCCAGCGAATTGCAGGAGAAATCTCCTCTTGTGCTTCTGTATTTCAGGTTTTCCATTTCTTCCTCAATCAATCGCTATCAGCTTCGTGTTTTCCGCACCGGGGCACTCGTCGATATTCTTTAACAATACGTTAATGCTGTCAGGCATGGCGCTGATATCCAGAGTGATGGTAACGCTGGCCTTGCCGTGTACCGGCAGGCTCTGGGTTATCGTAAGGACACTGGCCCCGGCTTCCGAGATTTTCGCCAGCACGTGGCTCAGGACACCTGTCTCGTGCGAAAGGAGCATGGAGATTACCGCCTTGCGTCCGTCGGAGATCCTTATGGGTTCCAGAATGTAGTCCTTGTATTTATAGAAGGTGCTCCTGGAGATGCCGACCATCTTGGTGGCCTGCATCACATTCTTGGCCTTTCCTTCTTCCAGAAGGTGCTTGGCCCGAAGGACCGTTTCGAAGTATTCGGGCAGGATGCTTTTATGTACGATCAGGTAGTTCTCGAGCATTTTTACCTCCATGGGTTGTCATTTATTCGACCGTATGATACATTGTCCTCAAGAAAAAGACAAGTGTTTTTGAACGACGGACAGTATTATTTTTGATATGCCGTCGGAATACAAATCGGGAGTCAGGATGGTTGTTTCCATATTGGGACATGGAATTGTCGGAAAAGGCGTTTGGGACATGCTTCAGGGTAAAAGCGGGTTCACAGTGCGCAATGTCCTTGTGAAGAAGGGAGAGAAGACTGAGCCTTTCATGGTCGAGTCTTTCGAAGAAGTCGAGAAAGACGACAGTGAGCTTGTCATAGAGTGCATGGGAGGGGTGAACCCGGCCTTCGATTTCGCATCCAGATGCATTAATGCGGGAAAGGGTTTCATATCATCCAACAAGGCACTTGTGGCCGCACACGGCATAGAGCTTGCGTCAATGGCAAGGAAGAGGGGTGTGCCTTTCCTGTTCAGCGCAGCCTGCGGCGGAGCCATTCCGATTCTTCAGAACCTCTATCTTGCACGCAAGAGTGACAGCATCCTCTGGGCGGGAGGAATCCTGAACGGAACAACCAACTACATCCTGGACTCCATGGACAGACGCGGTCTCTCGTTTGCCGATGCACTTTCCGAGGCCAGAGCCCTCGGTTATGCTGAAGCGGATCCCACGGCCGACATCTCAGGTATGGATACCATGCGCAAGATAATCCTGATCAGCATGGTTGCATACGATGTCCTCCCGAATTCAGATTACAATCTCGAGGGAATAGAGAGTGTCACGGACAAGGACTTCTCCGTTGCCAAAGACATGGGATATACGATCCGTCTCATGGGGCGTTGCGGGCTTTCGCAGGACGGAAGACTCTTTGCCTATGTCCAGCCTGTTCTCTGTCCCGTGACCGAGCTCTTTGCAGGAGTGCGCAGCAACACAAACCTTGCCCAGTATATGGGACAGAACAGCGGCCTTATGGGCTTTTCAGGACAGGGAGCAGGACGATATCCGACAGCCTCTGCCATTCTGAGGGACGTCTGGTCCGTTCTCTCGGGTCAGAAGCAGATGCTGGATGAGAAATGTCTGGTAGGTTTTGCCCGCAATGACTCTGCAGAATGCGAGAAATCCTTCTTCGTGAGGCTCGACGAGGATCTGGTAAAGCAACTTGAGGAAAAGGTAGGGATCGATCGTATCGTCAAGAAATCCGATGGCTTCTCCTTTCTCATTACCCGCACCATCTCCGTACGGAACATGCATGATGCGGTCTCAGAACTCCGACGCGGAGGCCGCAACATCTTCTTTGCCGAGATGAAGGAGGAAGCATGATCAAGGTAGCTAAATTCGGCGGCTCTTCCGTAGCTGATGCCAATCAGTTCAGAAAGGTAAGGGACATTGTTCTTTCGGACCCCTCCAGGAGGTTTGTAATCGCCTCAGCCGCAGGCAAGAGGGACAAGAACGACCACAAGATAACCGATCTTCTCTATCTCTGCCATGCGCATCTGACCTACGGGGTGTCCTGCGATGAAATCTTCGACAAGATCAGCAGGAGATTCATCGAAATCAGGGACGACCTCGGTCTTACATACAGGATCGAAACCGAACTGGAAAACCTGAAAGGGCGGCTGAGCAAAGACATGCCCGTGGATGAGCTTGTCTCCAGAGGAGAGTATCTTACATCCAGACTTCTTGCAGAATATCTGGGCTATATGTTCCTCGATGCCGCCGATTGCATATTCATGGACTATGACGGAAAATTCCTTCCCGAGAAGATTTCAGAGGCCATCAAAACTGCTGTTTCCGGTAATCAGGGTATTGTGATTCCGGGTTTCTACGGTTCACTTCCGTCCGGAAAGATCAAGGTCATGAGCCGCGGGGGAAGCGACATCACCGGTTCCCTGGTTGCCGCCGCCTGCTATGCGGATCTCTATGAGAACTGGACCGATGTATCCGGAATCCTGATGGCAGACCCGAGGATTGTGGACAATCCCAGCCCCATATCCGAAATCACTTTTGCCGAGCTGAGGGAGCTCGCCTACATGGGAGCATCCGTACTGCATGAGGACTCGGTCGCACCGGTTAAGGAAGTAGGCATTCCACTGAATATCCGCAATACCAACGAACCGGACCATCCGGGCACCATGATAGTGGACAAGGTAAGCAGAAACGAGTCCGACCACGACAAGTTCATAACTGGCATTGCCGGAAAACGCAACTTCGTGATCCTGACTGTCTCCAAGCATCTGAACAACTCGAACGAGACCCTGAGAGACGTCCTGGAGATTCTGGACAGGCACAAGGTTCAGGCCGAGCATATCTCAATGGGAATAGACCAGTTCGCTGTGGTTCTCTCGCAGGCAAG
>JAGCUM010000106.1 GCA_017962865.1 Spirochaetales bacterium | reverse complement strand
GTGCCGGGGCATCGTTGATGCCGTCACCCACCATGGCAACCTTGCCCTTCTCCTTCAGGATCCTGATTACGATCTCCTTGCCGTCCGGAAGAACACCTGCAATGACGTGATCCACCCCGGCCTGAGCTGCAATTGCCTTTGCGGTACGCTCATTGTCTCCGGTGAGCATTACGGTTCTGATTCCCATCGCCCTGAGTTCGGATATGGCCTGCCTGCTGTCCTGCTTTATGGTATCTGCAACAGCGATTATTCCGACTATTTCCGAGCCCCTTACAAAGAGCAGCGGGGTCTTGCCCTCTTCCGAGAGCTCTTTTGCCCTTTCACTGAGGTCTTCCGGAATACTGAAAGCGGAGCTGATGAATGCAAGGCTTCCGCCCGTAAGCAGCTGTCCGTCCAGAACTGCCTTCAGGCCGTTTCCGGGCAGGGCCTGGAAAGATGAAACCTCCAAGACCACGGCACCCTCTGTTTCGGCATACTGCATGATGGCCTTGGCAAGCGGGTGCTCGCTCTTCTTCTCAAGCGAGGCTGCAAGGCTCACCAGGGTTTTTCCGTCAAAGCCCCGGGCAGGGACGATATCGGTAACCCTGGGCTCTCCGCTTGTAATCGTTCCTGTCTTGTCCAGGGCAACTATGCGGATTCTTCCGGTCTCCTCCAAGGACGATGCCGTCTTGAAAAGGATTCCGTTCTTGGCACCGATTCCGTTTCCGACCATGATGGCCACGGGCGTTGCAAGACCCAGGGCGCACGGGCAGCTGATGACCAGAACCGATATCCCGAGGGCAAGGGCATAGCCGAACTGCCTGCCGATCATAAGCCAGACAGCCGTAGTAATCAGGGCAATAACGATGACCGTAGGAACAAAAATACCTGAAACTTTATCAGCAATCTTTGCAATCGGAGCCTTCGTTGCTGCTGCATCGCTTACCATCTTGATTATCTGGGAAAGCGTGGTATCCTCGCCAACCCTTGTTGCTCTGCAGCGGAGAAAACCGCTTTGGTTGATTGTGGCTGCAGACACCTGATCGCCCTCTGCCTTGTCGACCGGAATGCTCTCACCCGTAAGGGTTGCCTCATTGACAGCACTTGAGCCTTCGAGGATTATGCCGTCCACGGGAATGCTCTCGCCGGGCCTTACCACGAAGACATCACCCTGTCTGACCTCCTCGATGGGAACTATGGTTTCAATACCGTCCCTCTCGACGGTGGCGCTTTTGGGAGACAGTCTCATCAGGGACTTGAGTGCGTCGGTCGTCCTTCCCTTGCTTCTGGCTTCAAGCATCTTGCCGACCGTAATCAGCGTCAGAATCATTGCAGCAGATTCGAAGTAAAGGTCGTTCATCAGGCTTTCCTGGGCAGCCATGTCTCCTGCCGCCTGAGCTCTGCTCATCATGAAGAGAACGTAGGTACTCCATACGAACGAGGCACCGGCACCCAGGGCAACAAGGCTGTCCATGTTGGGAGCCCTGTGAACGAGGCTTCTGAAGCCGCTTGTGAAGAACCTCTGGTTGATGACCATCACTATGGCGGCCAGGATCATCTGGACAAGCGCCATGGCAACATGATTGCCGTTGAAGAACGGCGGAAGCGGAAGACCCAGCATCATGTGCCCCATGGAGAAGTACATGAGCACGACCAGAAATCCTATCGAGGCAAACAGCCTCTTCTTCAACAGAGGCGTTTCATGGTCTTCGAGGGCCCTTTCCTCTTCGCTGTGGTCTACCGTCCGGGTCTTTCCCTTAAGTGAGGCACCGTAACCGGCATCACGGACGGCCTTGATTATCTCGGAACTGGAAGCAGTGCCCTCCACACCCATCGAGTTGGTAAGGAGGCTCACTGAGCATGAAGATACACCGGGAACGGCCGAGACGGCCTTCTCGACGCGCGCAGAGCATGCTGCGCAGCTCATTCCTGTGACGTTGTACTGTTCCATTTCCGGGACGTCGGTTTTACTTCAGGACGTAGACGTAAAGCAGAACGAGGATTGCAACCTGTGCGATGAACATCAGGGGGAAGAAAAGTGCAAAATACCAATGCTTGGTCTTGTGTCTCTTGAGATACATGCCCAGACATCCTCCGAGGCCTCCGAAAAGAGCGGTTGCCAGAAACAGGGTCTTCTCCGGGACTCTTGTCTCCGGATGACTGTGGGTGGTGTCCTTCTGTGCCCTCTTCTTGTCCTTTGCCATGAGGCGGAAGGAGTTGAGGTTCATGATCAGGAGAACTGCTGCGATTACGATATAGATGATTGTCTTTGTATCCATGATAAAGACTCCTTTTCAATCAGTGAGTAAAATATAACAGATAGAAAGCTATTTGGATAGCATCAGTTCAGCGCAGGCGAAGCAGACCTGCCTTGCGGTTGTAGATGAATGTCCTGTTGTTGATGGCGGCTCTCAGGACAAGCTCCAGAGTCTCGCGGATCTGGCGGCCCTTGACCAGGAATCCGAGGGAGTTGTTGGTCCTTGTAATGATCTCGCTTCGCTTGAGTTCCGCTCCTCCCTCGAACTGGGCTATCATTGCATTGTAGATTTCGAGCTGCGGGAAATCGGCTATGGATCTGAAGGTTCCCTCTTCCATGTTCTCCTTCTGTCCCGATGGCCTGAAATCCTTATATACCTCACATTTCAGTGACTCTATCTCCTCTTCATGCCCTCGGAACCTCTCAGGCCAGAATACCAGATGCTCTGCTCCGTCGCAGTCAATCTGGCGGGTCATCACTGCTCCTACGGACAGCAGCACGCTTCTGAGGAAGGGTGCAATCAGACTTCCGCGTTGGAAGATACCGTAGGACTTGAGGACCTTGAGCTCCAGAAAATCATCTACGACCGGACCCTCTGCCTCAATCACCGTTCTGAATCGCTGAGCGATGTCCTCCCTGTCGTAGGCCGTGAAATCCTTGTACGGGATTTCCTTCTTTTCAAGGTCAATGCATCTGTATTCCATAGTCGGTCCCTCTGGCTCCATAATAGCACGATTATCGATTTGCAAAGAAACTAATTTGTTCTATTATTGCAGTATGGAACTGCTTTTAGATACCGCAAACATCAGCAAGATCAGAAAGGCCCTGGATTACTATCCCATTTCAGGACTCACAACCAACCCCTCCATCATGAAGGCAGAGGGTAAGATAGACTTCTGGGCCCACATGCGCGAGATACAGGCAATGCTCGGAAAGGACCGCACATTCCACGTGCAGGTCATAAGCAAAACCTGCGACGGGATCCTGCGGGAGGCCGATGTTCTTCGCAGGAAACTCGGAGAGGATATCTACATCAAGACTCCCGTCTCCAAGGAAGGTCTGAAGGCAATCTCAGTCATGTCCCGCGAGGGCTTCAACGTAACCGCGACCGCCATCTACACCACCTTCCAGGCCCAGCTTGCCATGCTTGCAGGAGCCAGATACCTTGCCATGTACTACAACAGGATGCTGAATCTGGACATCGATGCTGACAAGGCCTTCAGGCAGGTGGCAGATTCCATCCGCGAAGGCGGACACAACTGCAAGATCGTAGGAGCCTCGTTCAAGAATGTGATGCAGCTGACCAATGCCATTGCAGACGGCGCCCAGGCACTGACGGTTCCGCCTGATCTTCTCGATACCGCGCTTGCCAATCCGTCGATCGATCTGGCAGTGGAGAACTTCCGAAAGGACTGGTCTTCCGTATACGGCGACAGCACCCTGGCAGACCTATAATAAAAGGCTCCCGAGCGGGAGCCTTATTCATTTCCGATTGATTCTTACTTCTCGATTTCGGACTCGGTGCAGAGCAGTTCGTCCAGCTTTGAAGCGATCTCTTTCTTATTGAGGTTCTTGCCGATGATGCAGAGTCTGATCATCCTGTCTCCGACCTGCTCGTCCCAGTCCTCGCGAAGCTGCGGGTTCTCAGCCAGAATCTGCTTTCTCTGTGCAGCGGGGGCTGCGGCAATCCACTTGCCGTAGGGGCCGCAGAGAAGCTGTCTTCCCGATGTCTCGAACACGTAGGCTGTGTTGTACTCGTCGCCGAACCACATCAGACCCTTGCAACGGATGATATCCTTGGGCCAGTTATGGACGAAGGCTCTGAGCTTGCTGCGGTTCATCGGAGTCCTTCTGTAGTAGACAAAGGTTCCGATTCCGTACTCATCCTCGCTCTCGCCCTCGTGGCGGTGCTCATGGTGATGGTGCTCGTGGCCGTGGTGCTCATGACCCTCATGTTCTTCATGGTCGTCATCATCGTCATAATCATCGTCATCATCATCGTCATGGTGGTGATGCTCATGATGATCGTGATGCTCCTCGTGGTCGTGGTCATCATCGTCATCGTCCTCGTCGTCTCCGAGCTCGCCCTCTTCAAGAGCCTTGCACCAGCCTGCTGCTCCGTAAACCTCATCGAAATCGAAGGATCCGGTGGCCAGGATGTCCTTTACCGGAACATCTCCGTGGCTGGTCTCGATGACATGTACGCCCGGATGGAGGGCCTGGATGACCTTCCGGACCTTGGCAAGGTCGCTTTCGCTGACCAGATCGATCTTGTTTATGATCAGTGTCGAGCAGAACTCGATCTGCTGGATAAGAAGGCTCTCGATGTCCTCTTCCCCGATCTTGTCCTTCTGCAGGAGGTTTTCTCCGCCTGCGAACTCGTCTACAAGCCTTGCTGCATCCACGACGCCTACGACGTTGTCCAGCGTTCCGTTCTTGATCAGTTCCAGCTCCTGGGCTATGGGCATGGGCTCGCAGACACCGGAGGCCTCGATCAGAACGTAGTCGTACTTGCCTGTCTTGATCATCTTTTCGATGTTGGTGGCCATCTGGCTCTTGAGGGTGCAGCAGATGCATCCGTTTGTCAGGGGAACGATGTCGCTCGTATCGGTTATGTTTCCGCCCTTTGCAATCAGGGATGCGTCCACATTGACTTCGCCGATGTCATTGACGATGACGGCGACCCTGTAACCCTGCTGGTTGTTCAGGACTCTGTTGAGCAATGTGGTCTTTCCCGCTCCGAGATAGCCGCAAAGCAGCGTGATGGGTGTCTTTTGCTTCTTTACTACAGTCATGATTATTCTCCATGCTTATTTATATAGCGATGCAAATATAGCAAAAAGAGCCGCCTTCGGAAAGAGCGGCTCCATATGATTCAACAGGATATCTTCACTTGCCTTCGTAGGCGATCAGAGACTTGAAATCATAGCCCTTAAGCACTTCCCTGCCCTCGAGGCCCTTGAGCTCCAGGAGGCAGATTATCCTTGCAACCTCTCCGCCCAGTCTCTCGACGAGTTTTGCAGCGGCCTTCAGTGTTCCGCCGGTTGCTACCAGGTCATCGACCAGAACGATCTTGTCACCGGGCTTGATGCTGGACTTGTGGATCTCGATGGTGGCCGTGCCG
>JAGCUM010000105.1 GCA_017962865.1 Spirochaetales bacterium | reverse complement strand
TGGGGTTTGTTGGACAGGACGCAGATTCTGATGTTCCGTGCAATCAGATTCTCAAGCAGCTCGGTTGTCCCGTCATAGGCCCGGGTCTTGACTGCATTGTGAGTTGCGTACTGTTTCATGTAGGCTTCATAGACGTTTTGGAAAAGCTCCGGTCTTCCGGCAACGGCTCTCTCTGCCAGTTTCCTTGCTCCGTCTCCTACCATATACTTATAAGCATCCACGGGGTGCTCGGGCAGTGCATACAGCCTGAGGGCATGGTTCATCGAGTCCGCTATATCGTCTATGGTATTGGTCAGGGTTCCGTCAAGGTCAAAGAGAACTGCTTTCATAGATATCAGCATAGCAAAAAAAGTTCAAAAAGTATCTTAACTTTTGATAAGCAACGTGTTATCATGGATTAAGTAATAGTCTGCACGGAGGTAAAGATATGAAGGGACTGACTGAAAGACAGCAGGAAATCGCCCTGTTCATCGAACAGTATTTTGACGAAAACGGCTATGCCCCGAGTCTCAGGGATATCGGAAATCATTTCGGTTTCTCCCCGAAAGCCGCATACGATCACCTGCGTGCGCTTGAGAAAAAGAACATCATAAAGACAACCGACAACCTGCCCAGGGGAATGGCTCTGCTCAAGAGAATTACCCCCGAGGTCGGCAAGGTCCTCAAGATCCCCATGCTGGGTACTACGGCAGCCGGTGCACCGATCATGTCGGAGCAGTCATTCGACAGGTTCCTTCCCATTCCGGAGGACCTCATCGGTTACAGCGATGCAGACGAGCTCTATGCCCTCAATGTGCGTGGAGACAGCATGATCGAGGATGGAATAAATGACGGCGATATCGCCATAATCAAGCGTACCAAATATGCCGAGAACGGAGATATAGTTGCTGCAAGTATCGGAGACGAGGGTGATTACGGCATTACGCTCAAGCACTTCTACAGAAACGGTGACCGTTACGAGCTCCATCCGGCAAACTCTGCCTACAGGGTAATGGTCTCCACTCAATGCGAGATTTATGGTAAACTCCTGATGATAATCCGTCAGTACAGGAGATAGCCGTGGGTCATTCCTATCTTCTTCTCGGACCGGAGAAGGGTCTGAAGGAAGACGCAATAAAGAATATCCGTTCTCAGATAGGGCAGTGCGATGTCTCGAAGTTCTATGCGTTTGAGGACTATGAGGCGGAGCTATTCGCGCAGCTCAACAATAACGATCTCTTTGCAGACCACAAACTGGTCATTCTGGACGAGGTCCAGGACATCAAGACCGCTGACAAGATAAAGCCGCTCGTACAGTACATTCAAAATCCCTCCGATTGCGCTACCCTGATAATGACCAGCACCGAACTCTATGTGAATTCGGCCATCATGGGTGCGGTTGAAGAGCAGGGTAAGGAATATGTGACCAAGTTCTACGAGCTCTTCGAGAGCAAGAAGAACGAGTGGCTCTCCAACTATTTCAGGCGGAACGACCTTTCAATCGACAACCGCGCAATTACCGCAATCATCGAGAAGGTCGAGAACAACGTGCAGGAGTTCGAGAATACCTGCTCTCAGATGGTTGTCTTCCTTAAGACCATCCCGGGCAAACAGAGTGTCACTTATGAGGATGTCGAGGAGTTTCTGACCCACACCAGGGAGGAAAGCGAGTTCACGCTGTTCTCCTACATTGCCAGAGGCAAACTCGAAAGTTCCCTCGAGTGCCTGCATACCCTTCTGAGGACCAAGGATTCTGCCAGCGTATCCTCGCTGTGTGCATCAAGGCTGTCCTCCTTTTTCCGAAGGGCGCTTTCGGTGCAGATCAACGTTTCAAACGGCTGCGGTATGAGTCTGCGTTACGGCGAGGACAATACTGCCTTCTCCAAGAAGGTCTTCGATGGCGACCGACCGATATCAATGCCCAAGGACAGGGAAATCTACCGCGATTGCTGCAACACCTACGGCCAGAGGGATATCGAGCGCATTCTGGTGACTTTGGCAGAGTACGATGTGAAGATCAAGGAGACTCCGGTGGTCCTTCAGAGCATCATGCTCGAACGCATGGTCATGGATATCATCTGCCGTAAGGGCCGCCACGGCAAAACCCTCGAGTTCGCAAAACTCTGAGGTACAAAACTCGGTTGAACGCCCATATCAAATGTGGTAGATTTTTCCGGGGGACAAAATGGACAACCTGATCAACAACTACATGAAATTCATCAGCGAGAACAAGACCGAGCGCCTGTGTACGCAGACATCCGTCAGAATCGCACAGGAAAACGGTTACCGTGATATCAATACGGTAGAAAAGCTCAAGGCCGGCGATAAGGTCTACTATGACAAGATGGGAAAGAGCCTGATTCTCTTCAACATCGGAACCGATGATATCAGCAAAGGCATGAATATCCTCGGGGCCCACATCGACTCACCGAGACTCGATGCCAAGCAGAATCCCATCTATGAGGATAAGCTCTACAAAACCGGAATTGTATACCTGAATACGCACTATTACGGTGGAATCAAGAAGTATCAGTGGGTTGCAAGCCCTCTTGCCATCTACGGTGTCGTTGTCAAAGCCGACGGAACCAAGATCGATATCGCCATCGGAGACGACCCCGGAGATCCTGTATTCTGCATCTCCGACATCCTGCCGCACATCGCACAGGAGCAGATGAAGAAGCCCGCTTCCGACTTCATCGAGGGCGAGAAGCTCGATGCCATTCTGGCCTGCTACCCGAACGTAAAGAACTACAAGAACCCGGAAGAGGACAAGTACAATCCCGGTGACGGCAAGAAGAAGGTCCTGCAGTTTTTGGAAGACAAGTACGGAATCAAGGAAGACGATTTTGCATCCGCTGAGCTGGAGCTTGTTCCCGCAGGACAGGCCCGTTACATCGGCTTTGACAAGACTCTGGTTCTCGGCTACGGACAGGATGACAGGGTGTGTGCATACACATCACTCATTGCCATGGTCGAGGGCTATGCAGGCTCAAGGACAAACTGCTGCATACTGGCCGACAAGGAAGAGATCGGAAGCAACGGTGCTACCGGAATGAACTCGCACCTTCTGGACAATGCGCTTGCGGAAGTCATTGCCAGACTGGACATAAAGGGAAACCCCGAGCTTGCAGTCAGAAGGGCTCTTGCCAACTCCTACATGCTCTCCAGCGATGTCAACTCTGCATTCGATCCTCTGAACCCGGGTCTCTACGACATCTACAACTCGTCCTTCCTGGGCCGCGGTGTGGTATTCAACAAGTACACCGGAGCCCGCGGAAAGAGCGGTGCCTCCGATGCCAACCCCGAGTTCATCGCCAAGGTACGCGGCAAGCTCTATGAGAGCGAGGTCTATTTCCAGAATGCAGAGCTTTCAAAGGTCGATACCGGCGGTGGCGGAACGATCGCACACTATGCCGCGGAGTTCGGAATGAACGTTCTGGACTGCGGAGTATCGGTTCTGAGCATGCATGCTCCGTGGGAGATCACTTCCGCATTTGACATCGAGCAGGCATATAAGTGTTATAAATCATTCCTATTGCTTGCATAAAAGCGAAGGGGTTGTCGATTTCTCGGCAACCCCTTCAATTTCTTTTGTTCCCTTAGGGTATTATCCTTCTATTACCTTTCCTTTTTCCTTTCTTGCTGCGGCTTCAATCTTGTCGGCAATCATCTCTATGCCCTCGTAGAGTTCATAGCAGTCGTAGCTGACAACCTTGACTGTACCCCAGCTGAAATGCAACTTGGCATCTATGTGGAAACCCTGTCCCAGAGTCTCTCTCTTCATCGTGATGTCCAAATCATGCAGATAGCTTTCTGCAAAATCCAGCTTTGCTAGCTTCTTGTCCAGAAACTCCCTCGTCTCATCGCTGATCTGGTAGCGGATACCTCTGACGTTCAGATTCATTTGCGCCTCCTTACTTCAAAGTTCTCTGTAATTCAATGATAAGGCCAAAGTTTCCAGAAGTCAAAAATAACTTGTAAAAGTTTACATGGAATATGCAGTCTGTATTCAGCGCGAATAGGAGGAGTCGATGTTCAGTTCGCCCCTGTATTTACTGACCGTACGGCGTGCGCATTTGACTCCGCGGGAAAGAAGCAGGTCGGAGATCTTCTGGTCGGAAAGGGCACCGTTTTCTGCGATGATTTCGGCAATCATGTCCTTGACGACATTGCGTGATA
>JAGCUM010000104.1 GCA_017962865.1 Spirochaetales bacterium | reverse complement strand
ATTCCCGCTTCTGACAGCCTGCAGGGTGGCCCAGTCGCTTGATGTGGTGATGGTCCTGTAACCTGCATCCGAATAGGCGAATATGTACTCGGGGTCCAGCTGATAGAGAGTCTCAAGGGAAATACTGCCGTTGCTCTGGGCCAGTTTGGAAGTCACAACAACCTCCGCACCTGCTTTTTCCGCACACTGTGCGTGGCTCTTGCCTGCAAGGATGGCCTCAAGCCCGTCGGAAGAGGAAGTTATGTAAACGGTAGGCTTATGATTTGTCTTCACTGATTCGATCAGGGAAACGGCATCTTCGTAATATGCAGCAAGTCTCTCGGCCCTATCCTCCTCTCCGAGAAGTTTTCCGAGCCTTCTGAATACAGAGGGATAGTTGTCCATGTTGGCCTCGATGAAGATCACCGGAACACCAACATCAGAAGAAACCTTGTCCAGCTCCGCTGCCATCTCGTCGACAGATCCCTTGATGTCACCTACATCGATGATGAGTTCCGGGTTTGCCAGAATCAGGGTCTCCTTGTTGAGGTTGGCCTTCTTGCCGTAGAGGGTTCCGAAGGCAGGAAGATCATGGGTATAGGATGGATAGAAGGTCTTCTCATCAGCACTGAGTCCGGACGAGAGGCCTACCAGTTTCTCGGGTGCTATCTGGAAAACGATTACCTGGGCATTGGACCCGGACGGGGCGATGCGACTGATTTCTGCAGGCAGCAGGACTTCCCTTCCGAGGTCATCAACGAACAACTGAGTTTCCTGCCCGGAGGCGGAGGAAAGCTCGGTCGCCGCAGCTGCAAAGAGCATCGGAGCAATCAGAACCAAAGCAATCAGAACAAAAGTCTTTTTCATAAACAATCTCCTTTTCATGGAAGATACTTAAATAAAAATCACTGAGGTATGCATACCATACCACCGTTTTCCGTCGTTACTATGTTGATCTTCCGCTCATAGACCTTGCTCAGGATGTCACATCCCTGCAAAGCCGAAGGGCTGTCATCGAATACGATTGCCCCGTCCTTCATCACAACGGTCCTGCTGGAATGCGACAGTGCCAGATCCGGATTGTGGGTGGAGTAGATGCAGCTGTAACCCTGCCTGACCAGTTCTTCGATCCTCTCCAGGACCAGAAGCTGGTTTCCGTAATCCAGGAAAGACGTAGGCTCGTCCAGAATCAGGAGCCTTGCATCCTGCATAAGGGCCCTGGCTATCAGCACCAGCTGTCTCTCTCCTCCGGAGATCGTCTCCATGTTCCTGTCTGCAACCGAACCAAGGTTCAGCAGTTCTATTACTTCCCCTACCCGTTTTTCTTCCTTCGGCCCCGGGTTCTGTAGTAACGAGAGGCGGTTGGAGCAACCCATCAGGATGGATGTTCGCACGGAATAAGGGAAGACAGAACGGGTAATCTGCGGAATGTATGCCATGTATGACGCACGTTCGCGCAGATTCATTTGTGCAACAGGCTTTCCGTCAATCAGAATGGAATCGGCCGACCCTGCTTTCAGGAATCCCGGAATCAGACGCAGAAGGGTTGTCTTTCCCGCACCGTTGCGTCCGAGAAGGCTTATCATCTCACCGTCTCCGACTGTCAGTGACAAGCCCCTGAGGACCTCGTGATTCCTGTAGCTGAAGTTCAGATTCCGGATCTCAAGAGTCATGGCGGACCTCCCTGAAAAGCAGATACAAAAAGAACGGAGCTCCTATGAAGGAAGTGAGGATGCCTATGGGAATCTCCACCGTAGCTGCGGTTCTTGAGACGCAGTCCACGAGAGTCAGAAGACCTGCACCTATGAACATGGATGACGGGAATGAGTACCTTGCATCGTTCGAGACCGCCATGCGTGAGATGTGGGGGACAATCAGCCCTACCCAGCCGATGTTTCCGGCTATTGCGACGCTGCTGGCTGTAATGACCGTGGCACAGACTATCGAAACAAGCCTGATCAGACGGGTATTGACTCCAAGCGACCGAGCTTCGTCCTCAGACAACGAGAGAATATTGATCTTCCAGGAAAGGACCAGAAGGACAATGAAGCAGACAATTAACGGCAATGCTATCAGTGAGAGCTCCTCGAACCCGACTCCGGACAGAGATCCCATCAGGAAGTAAGTGATTGCAGGAAGTACGTTGTTGGGATCCGAGACCAGTTTGACGAAGCTCGTTCCCGAGGAGAACAGCGAGGAAACCACCATGCCCACAAGTATCAGTGACAGCGTCTGTTCACGGCGCGTCCTGCTGGCAACGGTGTAGATTATCGCAAGTGCTGCCAGACCGCAGATAAATGCATTTATGCTGACCAGTACCGAAGACAATCCCAGAAGAAGCGACAGCGATGCCCCGAAGGAAGCAGCCGAACTGGTTCCCAATACATCGGGCGATACCAGCGGATTGCGGAATATCATCTGAAAGACCTGACCGCTGAGTGCAAGCCCTGCCCCAAGAAGCAACGAAGCTAATATCCTCGGAAGTCTTATGTGCAGGACAACCGCCATGGGGTTTCTATCCATTCCCATGTCAAGACCCAGCCCCTGGAGAAGGACCTTCACGATCGAGAACGGACTGAGGAAGTAGCGGCCTATGCCAAGGGCGATGACAGATACCAGAATACAGAGAATACCGAGAATAAGTACCTTGCGCCTTGAAACCTTACCTGAAATCACTACTTCCGCCATCGATTTGTTTTTCAAAACAATTCGATGCCATTATATATTATCCTTTGCGGCGCTTCAAGGCCGATCCCCCGATTGATAACCGAAGGCCCGAAAAGCTATAATACCTTCCGTGAAGCTGGGAAAGAAGATAAAACAGGCAGTCAAAGCCTGGCATGAGAGGCGCTACGGATATGATGAGCTATCCAGTTTTCTCTATGCCCTGAGCATTCTTCTGGTAGTCCTTGCAATCCTGCTTCAGTCAAGCATCCCCCTCTTTGCTTCCCTTCTGCTCATCCTGCTTAACATACTGAGGGCCTATTCCAAGAACATAGAAAAAAGAACCAGGGAGAACGATTTCTTTCTGGCTCCTTTCAGGTTCGTCAAAAGGCTGTTTTCAAGAAAGAAGGCTCCCGTTCAGGAGCCTCAGGATAAGAGCTGACAGATCTTCTCACTCACCCGGATCAGGTCGCAATACCTTGCCGATATTCCAAAGATGGGCGGCATTCTTTGCTGCCGAAAGACGTTCTTCCGAGGCCTTGTAGGGGATCTCGGCCGTGTGCGCTCCGCAGTCAAGGCAGGAGACATAGAAACACCACTGCCCTTCTTCTTCCAGTACTCCGGGACCTCCGCAGAGCGGGCATTCCTGAAGATCAATTTCCTTCAATATCTGTTGCATGATTATTCTCCGTCTCTTTATTTAGCCTGAATCCGAATGTGGAGTCAATGGCATGCGCCGGACAGGCAGCCTTGCACCTTCCGCACCTGATACACTCGACACTGTTGATATTCTGGGTACATTTGACCTGCATGGGACAGACCTGTTCGCACTTGTGGCACCCCACGCATCTGCTCTTGTCCAGATTCATCTGATAGAGGCTGAACTTGGAGAACAATCCATAGATAGCCCCGAGGGGACAAAGGTACTTGCAGAACGGTCTGTGTACCAGTGTAGATGAAATCAGAACTATCAATAAAAGGCACATCTTCCAGCTGAACAAGAACCCAATAATGCTCTGAAGCGCAGGATTTGCAAGTATCAACGGGATTCCGGCCATCGTTCCTGCCGGACAGATGTATTTGCAGAACCAGGTATCGCCCATGTTGAAATCATCCCTGATCAGCATCGGAAGCAGGATTACCAGGATTGCAAGGACAACGTATTTAAGGTATCTGAGAACCTTGTCGACCTTCTCATTGATCTTGATTTTCTTTATGGGAATCTTGTGGAGCAGGTCCTGAAGAAGTCCGAACGGACACAGAAATCCGCAGACAAGACGACCGAGCACGATCCCGAACAGCATTATCATTCCCAGCACATAGAAGCTGAAGCGGTGCTTGCGGCTGCTGATGACTGCCTGAAGCGATCCTATGGGACATGAGCCCAATGCTCCGGGACATGAATAGCAGTTCAGAACGGGCACGCACAGGATCTTCGTCTTGCCCTGGAATATATGACCCTTGACGAATCCGGCGGCATAGCCGTTGAAGAAGGCTGCAGCCATCAGCTGTATGAAGGTCCTTTTTCCTTCCTGAGACAGTTTCTTCATCAGCCGATACCTATGCAAGAAAGGCAGATATCCCTGCCCTTGGTCAGGACCATCAAAGCCTCGTCACGGAAAACTCCGATGACGATGAACAGGATTGCCACGAGAAGAACTGCAATTCGGATGACAGTCTTTCTACTCACTTTGAAATACCCAGAAGCTTATTGATCTTATTGGTGTATCCGATGTATGCCCCATACTTCGGGACTCCGACCTGGACATCCAGGATCGTCCCGTCGCTTCCCACGAACAGAGTTGTGGGGTATCCGATTACGCTGTAGAACTGCTTCAGCTGATCGGAAGTCATCTTGATGATGGTGAAATCCAACTGGAAGAACTCGACAATCTCCTTCAGTTCCTGCGGAGCTTCATAGGCATCGGCACAGATGGAAATTACATTGGCATTCTCCGGCAGATCGGAACGTATCATCTTGATATCAGCCATCTCGCGCAGGCAGTACGTGCACCATGTCGTGAATATATTGACCATGGTCACGTCGTACGGCTTGAAAATCTCTGCATCCACGGCTTTTCCGTAGTAGTCCTCAGCCTTCAAGGCTGCCAGAGACCCTTTCGTGGAGGCTGCAAAGAGCGATGCGGCGGAAAAGAGTACAAGAAGAAGGATGATCGTTTTCTTCAGCATATCTTGATTATAACATGCAGACAGGCAGAATCAAGCATCCGGAGTATCGCCGCGCGGTACCTCGAGAACGATGTCGGAAGCAGGGAAAGAGACGCACGGATGGATATGGTCCGTCTCACGGTCCATGTGTCTTCTGAAATCATTCTGAGGCGGGATGATCACGGAGCCAGACAGAATTTTGCTTCTGCACCAACCGCACTCGCCGCTGCGGCATTTGGCAGGGGCGAGGATCCCTGCTCTCTCCATGGCAACCAGAAGAGTCTCCTTCGACGATGCAGTAATTTCATATCTGTACGGCCCCTGGATAACGGAGAGCTTATGGAAAACCTCAGGAGAATCGGATACCGAGCTGACCATCCTGCCGGAGACTCCGATGATTTCACGCCTGACCAAACGTTTGGGAAGACCGAGTTCCTCCGCTACCCCTTCCATGTGGCGGTACAGACCATCGGGCCCGCAGATGAAAAGCGAGTAATCGGAGGGAGCATACCTACGCACCAGGTCTGCGGTAACAAATCCATGTTCGAAACCGGGGACCTCCTCATCGGACAGAACATGGATGACCCTGACCTTGTCGGTTTCCTCGACAATCGAGTCAAGCTCGCTTCTGAACAGAATCGATTTCTCCGTCCTAGATCCGAACAGGATAGTGAGATTGAAATCCTCGATGCCGTCGCGGATGGCATAGGCCATCGACAAGAACGGCGTAATTCCGCTTCCACCGGCTACGGCTACTACATTGCAACTGTCTCTGAGACGGTCATGATAGAAGTTTCCCTCAGGCCCGGAAACCAGGACACTGTCCCCTTCTTGAAGCTCTTTCAGAATGAAATCCGCCACAAATCCGCCGGGGTTCTCCTTGACCGTGATGAATATCTTTCCGTCTTTGGCCAACTTCGGCGATGATGATATCGAATAAGGCCTCGTGACATAGCTTTGGCCGATTTTCATCTTCACGGACACATACTGTCCGGCCCTGAACCAGGCTGCAGGGCTGTTGTCTTCCTTCTTCAGGACTAGGGTCCTTGCACCGGAACCCTCGCGCTCGATGATCCTTGAGACAACCATCTTCTGGACCGAAGGATGCTACTTCGCAGCATTGCTGTTGATGGGAAAGCTGGTATTGATATCCTTGTCTTCTGCCTCCGATATCGCCTTGTCACGCCTAAGCGGGAGGTT
>JAGCUM010000103.1 GCA_017962865.1 Spirochaetales bacterium | reverse complement strand
GACGTGGCAGAGACTGCAGAGCTTCTGAAGAAAGGACTCACCGGTCCGATTGATGAAGCAACTATGACCGCTCGTGAGAAAGAGCTCATGGGCCGCATCTCCAAGAAGCGCGGTGCAGCCGGAAGCCCCTACAAGATGACAGAGCGCGAAGAAGTCACCTATCAGATGACGGAAGCCGGACAGGAGGCCAAGGAGGCACTTCTGAAGGCCAACATCACCGGAGAGGAAATCGGAGTCCTCACCCCGCAGATCATCGCAAACGGCAGCTGGAAGACAGCAAGCTTCAGACCCTACGGCCTCGATGCCCCCGTGCAGAGACTGATTCCGGGCCGCCACAACCCGTACGCCAACTACATCCAGTGGGTAAAGGACAAGCTCACTTCCCTCGGATTCGAGGAATTCGACGGACCGCTTGTAGAGAACGAGTTCTGGAACGGCGACGCCCTCTTCATGCCTCAGTTCCACAGCGCACGTGACATCCACGACGTCTACTACGTCAAGGAGCCCAGACACTGCAAGCAGATCGAGGAGCCCTGGCTCTCCAACGTGGCAGCAACCCACGAGAACGGAGGCAACACAGGCTCACGCGGATGGCAGTACAAGTTCGACCACGAATTCACACGCCGTCAGATCCTCAGAAGCCAGGGAACCGTCCTGTCGGCCCACCAGCTGACAAAGGCCAAGGTCCCCGGCAAATACTTCGGCATCGTACGCTGCTTCCGTTTCGATGAGGTCGATGCCAAGCACGGTGCGGATTTCTACCAGACGGAAGGCATCGTCATCGGCAAGGAAGCCAACCTCAAGGACCTTCTGGGTCTTCTGAAGATGTTTGCAGTCGAGGTCGCCGGAGCAACCGATTTCAAGTATGTTCCCGGCTACTTCCCCTTCACCGAGCCCTCGATCGAGATCCACATCAAGCACCCCGTGCTCGGATGGTTCGAGATGGGCGGATCGGGTATCTTCAGACCTGAAGTCACCAAGAGCCTCGGAATCGACGAACCGGTTCTGGCCTGGGGTCTCGGAATCGACAGAATGGCAATGATGCATCTGGGCATCAACGACATAAGGGACCTTTTCTCCCCGAACATCGACAGCGTCAGGACAAGGAGGGGTAACTAATGCCTAAATTCGAGACAAAAGAGAAATTCCTTTTCAACCTGCTGGGCAGAGAATATACGGATGACGAGCTCGAACAGGTCTTCCCGCGCGCCAAAGCCGAGCTTGACGAGCATGACAGGGAGAACGGAGTCTTCAAGATCGAGCTCAACGATACCAACAGACCCGACCTCTGGTCCGCAATGGGACTGGCAAGGCTTCTTAAGAACTACGAGAACCCGCAGATCAAGCAGTATGACTTCTTCTCGTCCAAGTGCTTCACGGCAGACAACAAGGGCCGCGAGCTCCATGTCGGAAACAGGGCAAAGGAAGTACGTGAGTTCTCCTGCGGCTTCGTAGCCAAGGGCAAGACCGTCGACGAGGACATCCTGCTTACCCTTATCCAGAGCCAGGAGAAACTCTGTTTCAACTTCGGTCGCAAGCGCAGAACCATCGCCATGGGCATCTACCGCAACGACCTGATCAAGTATCCGATCCACTACGACGGAGCCGATCCTGACAAGACACACTTCGTGCCCCTTCACATGGACGAGGACCTGACACTGAGGGAAATACTCGAAAAACACCCCAAAGGTCAGGAATACGGCTATATCATCAAGGACAAACCCGTCTATCCGTACCTCTATGACGATGCAGGTGAGACCCTGTCCATGCCGCCGGTAATCAACAGCGCCTACGTCGGTGCCGTCGAAGTCGGTGACGATAATCTCTTCGTTGAGATGTCGGGCCCGATTCTCAAGGACATTCTGCTGTGCGCCTCCATCATGGCCGTCGACATGGCGGACCTCGGCTTCGAGATCGAACCCGTGAAGGTCATCTATCCCTACGAGACGGAGTTCGGAAAAGAGATCACCGTCCCCTACTACTTCCAGGATTCTCAGAGCTGCACGGTCGAGGAGATCAAGCATGTTCTCGGAGAGGATATCAATGCCGAGGATGCAAAGGAAGCACTGCTCCGCATGGGCGTCTACAGCGTCAGCGAGGGCAATACCATCCACATCACATGCCCCGAGTACCGCAACGATTTCCTGCACCCCGTGGATGTGGTCGAGGATGTCATGATCGGCTACGGACTGGAGAACTTCGAGCCCACGATTCCGCGCGATTTCACCGTCGGTCGTCTCACTCCGGCAGAGGAGCTTGGCCGCAAGGTCAAGGACATCATGGTCGGAATGGGCTTCCAGGAGATGATCTACAACTATCTGGGTTCCAGACGCGAGTATGTGGACAACATGCACATCAAGGGCGACAAGGTCATCATGATCTCCAACCCCATGAGCGAGAACTTCGAGGCTGTCAGACCGTCAATCATCCCGTCCCTGCTTGAAAGTGAGATCGTTTCGGGCCATGCCACCTACCCCCACAGGATCTTCGAAGGGGGCAAGGT
>JAGCUM010000102.1 GCA_017962865.1 Spirochaetales bacterium | reverse complement strand
GTCATAGGATCCTGGAAGACCGTAGCGATACGGCAACCTCTGATCTGCTGCCAGTCCTTGGTATACTTGACCTTGGCACAGTCGATGATGGCATAGCCTTCGAGGGTTTTGGTAGCCTCGTCATAGTTTCTGAATGCAACTCTGAAAGTGCAGACCTCGAAGATCTTGTTCTTGACTTTGGAACTGTTCAGATCCTCACCGATGCTCATTGCAAGCTTGAAGGCCTTCTTGAGCTTTCTGGTGAAGATAATCTGGCTTCTGATCGGATATCTTCCGATCGAGAGCAGGATCTCGCGTGCAATGAGGATGTTCCTCTCGAGAACTGCATCGGAAAGACCGAACGGATTGCCCGGCTTCTCCTCGACCTTAAGCTTTTCTTCGCGTCTGGCAGTAAGATCTGCGATTACCTTTGCATCAGCAGCCTGAAGCTCGGTATTGGCCTTATAATCAGCCTTTCTCTTTGCTATCAGGGCCTTCATTTCATCCTTGATGGCCTTGATCTGATCCTTCCAGTCCTTGATCTTCTTGTTGAGATCCTCGATCTCGACGGCATCCTGGCTGTTGTGGCGGTCCAGAGTCAGAACATAGTTGGTTCTGTCGACGATATCATCGTCAAGGGCCTTGATCCTTGCTGCGAAATCGGTCTCCTCTTCCGGGGTCAGACTCTGCTTGTATTTGATCTCGGTCTTCTTCTGCTCAATGGCAACATACTCTGCGGCACCGCGCTCGTTCACCGAAGCTTCGTTGAGGAATGCAACCATCTTGTCCAGGAACTTCTGCCTCTTGTCGTCCACCTTGATGATGGTCTTGGACAGGGAGTCATCCGAGAAGATGATGCTTCCGTTGCTGATGAAGCCGTTGGAATCCAGCATACCGGCAAAGGTCTTCGTAAGAACCGATTTTCCGGAACCGGACTCACCTACTATGGCAAGACTCTCATGCTCATAGATATCCAGAGAGACATGTCTGATTGCAGTGAGGATTCTTCCTCTTACATTGAACTTCACATCCACATCATGCAGTGAAAGAAGCACTTTCTTGTTTTCGTTATCCATTTCCGTGCCTCCTTATCACATGTGTGTCCTTGGGTCGGTCGCATCAGCAAGACTCTGACCGAGGACGTAGAGGATGATTGTCAGAAGAGCTGCAATCGCAACCGGCGGCCAGAATGCCCACGGGTATGTGCGGAATGCGACCTGACCTTCCTGGATCATTCTTCCCAGTGAAGGAACCGTAGCAGAGAGGCCGATTCCGATGAATGAGAGGAACACTTCACTTGAAATGTAGGTAGGCAGCTCCGTTGCAAGCAGTGTGACAATGACAGAAGTCAGGAACGGCAGGATGTTCTTGGAAATGATTCTTGGAATCGGTGTTCCGAGACATCTTGATGCCAATGAGTACTCACGGTCTCTGATGATCAGAACCTGGGTTCTGAAGAAGTATGAGATTCCCAGCCATCCGGTGATGGTCAGGGCAAAGACGAAACTCCAGAAACCCGATCCGATGATGTAGATCAGAACGGAAATCAGGAGGATGTACGGGACATTGGCAATGATGCTGTAGATGACCAGCATGAACTTGTCGACGGCCTTGGAATAACCCCAGACGGCACCGATTATGATACCTACGGACATGTTGATTGCCGCACAGATCATCGCAAGCAGCAATGATGTTCTGGCGGAGGTCCAGATTCCGTAGAAAATGGAGTTTCCGAGCTGTCCCGAGCCAAGGCACCACTTGAAGGAGAATCCTCCGGTAAGTCTCATGGCCTCGACGGGGCTCTTGTTGTACATATAGGCATTGGTGACGTTCTCGTACGGGTCGTATTTGCAGAGCACCGGAATAAGGAAGCAGCTCAGCAGAAGCAGAGCCAGCAGTCCCAGAACGAACCAGTTGGTCTTTTTCCTGAAGAATACGCGGAAAACCGATTTCCAGTAGGAGTATCTCGGAGCAATGATCTTCTCCGACTCCAGGTCGTCGTTGCTCACAAAGGTAAATAATTCGTCTTCATTGACGGCAGCAGCATTGATCTTATCAGCCATTATTATCTACCTCCCTTTGTATCGAATGAAATTCTCGGGTCAAACTTGGCCATCAGGACATCGCCGAGAATTAAGGATGTCAATGACAGCGTGGTGTAGAACACCGTACATGCCACGATGACGCCGTTGTCGTGACCGGCTATTGCCTTGGTCAGAAGTCCTCCGACACCGGGAACGGAATAGACGCTCTCGGTGATGATGGCTCCGACCAGACATCCCAGGATGTTGCCGGGGATTCCGTGGACGATTGGAATCATGGCGTTCTTGGAGATGTGGGTCGAATAGATCTCACGCTCCGAAAGGCCCTCGGCCCTTGCGAACTTGACGTAGTCGCTGTTCATCTGGTCGATCATATAACGTCTCATCCACTTCATGAGTCCGCCTATTGCCGGAATGGAAAGGGAAATCGTGGGAAGGATGAAGGCCAGGATCTTGACCTGTGCGTTTGCGAACTTGTACGGAAGTCCGAACAATGAGGTTCCGATTGCGGCAAAGATGAAAATGTATGCCAGCGCCGGGACGCTCATGAAGAAGATGATGTACCACATACCCATCTTATCGATGATGGTATCCTTCTTCCTGGCCATCAGGATTCCGAGAGGAAGTCCGAAGAGGTACTGGAAGAACGTGGCAATCACTCCGATTACAAACGATGTTCCGATCATGGACATACCGTCACGCCTGTATGTGGCGTTGGTATACTTGTCCGGGAACTGCTGCATCTCAGTATCCGTGAGTTCTCCGGTGTTGTATGTCAGCGTATGGAAATCCGCTGCTGTCTCGACCCAGATATCAGACCCTACCTGAGCTGGGAACTGCTGAAGTTTCGGCTTGAGATCTCCCTGAGAGTCGGTGATGACGCTGGAGATTTCCTGTCCGCGGTATCTTGTATAGGAGACACCGAGGTTCATGTGGATCCAGTTCTGGTGGATGAACGGGAATCTGGAATCGAAATAAATAAGGTATTTATGCGTGGTTCCGCTTCCGACAACGGCAAAGAGCTTGCTGTACGGGTCCTTCTCGAAGCGGATGTATCTGTCGGTGAGCTCAGGATCCTTGACGTCGTTCTTGGTCTCAATGGAGAAGAAACCCTTCACGTAATCCAAGAGCCTGAGGATGATCAGTTTCTCCTTGACGGCAAGAAGATAACCGGTTCCGCCCGGTTTGAGCTGCTTGGCGCCTGTGGAGTACCTGATCGGGTCAAGCCTGACGATGGAATAACCCTTGCCGGAGTAGTACTGTATGAACTCCTGGACGGTCTGGTTCTGAAGGTATGCATCCCCGACCTGCTGGATGACGTTCTTATCGTCGAGATACTCGTCGGCAGTGTCGAAGTTGTCTCCGTACTTCTCTACCCATTTGGCCTTGCTGAAGGCTCCGAAGTTCACGAACTCCAGATATCCGTACCGCTGGTACTGTGTATATTCGTAGAGCACACGGTCATTGTTGCTTCTCTTGTTCCACACATCATCGGTCTGGAATATTACGCTTCGGTCGGTCAGAGAGTAGACCAGAAACATTACAGCCCAGACAACGACGAGGAGCGAAAGAATGGAGAAAAAGATTCTTTTCCAGATATACTTTCCCATAGTTTCTTTACTTCAATGTCCCCTTTTCGGATTAAGACCCAATAATTCCATATTTATTTAAAAAATTGGGCCTTCATTCAAAAAGCGTCATACAACAAGCATGGGACTGCCGCATTGCTGCAGCAGTCCCACCCTTTTGACTTGTTAATTGACTTAAGCTATCAGAAAAGACCGATGACCTTTGTCATGTAACCAGCACCGTTGCCTCTGAATGTGTCGAGGTATGTGCAGGGATCTCCGAAGTCCGGGCCCCAACCAGAGCCGTAGAATACGTCGAAGTTTCCAGCCTCTCCATTGGAAGCTCTGTATCCGCAAGCATAGAAATCTGCAGATGTGGTAGCCTCGATGAGGTTGACTGTTACGTTCTCAGCTCCGAGGACGCTCTCGATTGCCTGCTTGTAAGCATTGGCCTGAGCAACCTGGGAAGCGGAAGGTCCGTAGTAGACATCGTCGATGACGATCGGCCAGTTGACGCTGTTTCCGAGCTCCTGCTTAGCAAGCTCGAGAGCCTTCTTGGCCTCTTCCGGATGGAACCATCCGTCAACACCATCCTTGACGATGACGGGGCATCCCATCTGGTCAAGGTAGTACTGGACGATCTCGCCGTACATTGTTCCGGCTACGAAGGTCTTTCCATCCATCGTGACGTCTTCAGCGAGCTGGACGAACTCAGGATGTGTATACATGTTTCTGAGGTTTGTTGTTGCAAGGTCAGCACCGCGGCTTGTTGCGTTCATTGTTGCCTTGTCGAATGCGAAACAGATAGCCTTTCTGAAGTTCTTGTTCATCATTGCTGTCTCGGTGTCGATCTTCTGCTCTTCGGTCTTGCTTGTTGCACAAGCGCCGGAAGCGAGAGCGAATGTTCCTCTGTTGAGGTTCAGACCCTTGAAGTATGATGTTGAAGTTGTGTCAGAAATGTAGTGGTACTTGTCGAAGTTGCCGTCTTCCTTTGCCCATGCGAGTGTTCCGGAAGCCTCTGTGAGGCCGCAACCTGCGTAGACACCGTCGCAGACGTCCTTGTAGAACTGAGCCATGTTCTCGACGTTGTCGTAGATCCATGTGATGGAGTCGATCTTCTGTGATGCGGGATCATAGTAGTTCGGGTTCTTGACGACTTTGATGATTGAAGCGTCATTGAGCTGCTGGAGAAGGAATGCACCGTTGTAAACCTGTGAAGAAACGTCTGTGGACTTTCCATAGGTGTAAGCATTGGTGTCAGCAATTGCTGCTGCATACTCTTCGATTCCGAAGACTCCGCCGTGTGCGAGGTAGAAGCTCTCGCAGATAGGAGCGAAGCAGCTGTAGGTGAGCATTGTCATGAAGTAGGAAGTCGG
>JAGCUM010000013.1 GCA_017962865.1 Spirochaetales bacterium | reverse complement strand
GTGACTGCGCAGCAGATTATCGGGCTGTTGAAGGTGAGGGAGAATGCCACCAATTTCGCTCTCAACTGCGATGGCAGGAAGTTCCGTACGGTGGCTGTCGTCTCGGGAGGCGGGGCCATGGACGTCTATCCGGCAATGGAAGAGAAACTGGACCTGCTGATTACCGGCGAAAGCAGCTACACTACGATCAATGACTGCAATGAGGCGGGCATGAGCATGCTCTGTCTGGGCCATTACGAGACCGAGACTTTCGGGGTGAAGGCCGTCATGGAGCTGGTGGGCTCTCAGCTGGGTCTGGAGACCTGCTTTGTTGATATACCCTTGGGTTTGTAATATATTTGAGCTATGAAGGACTACAAGCGCTTTCTTCCGTTCATCCTTACGGTTGCCCTCGTTGTGATTGACCAGATCTCCAAGCTGATAGTCATAAAGTGCATCCCGCTGAATACCGTGGGATTCACGCTTTTCGGGGATTTTCTGATCATCTGCCATGTGCGCAACACCGGTGCCGCCTTCAGCCTTGGTGCGGGGAGTTCTGCATTCCTGAGGGTGCTTGTGTTCATAATCCTCCCGCTGGCACTGATGATTGTCATGTGCTATCTGGTGGCCACCAGGAGGAAAATCCTGACAAATGCCCAGAGATGGATAGTCGCCGGCATCGCAGGCGGCGGATTCGGAACCCTTTGGGACAGGATATTCCGCTTCAACGAGGGCGTGGTGGACTTCATCAGCATCAAGTTCTACGGCCTTTTCGGTATGGAAAGATGGCCCACCTTCAACCTGAGCGACAGTTTCGTGGTGGTGTTCGTCATTCTGTTCGCCATTTCCGTACTCTTCCAGAAGAGTCCCGAAGGTGACCGCAAGGAGAAGAAAAAATGAACGAGAATTCAAAGAAAAAGAGAAATACCGCTATTTTCATGCTGGTCGCTACGGTGATCAACCTTGCACTCATGACGCTATTCATGCTCATAGGCTACATACTCCTCGTGCGCTTCGCCGACCCGGAAAAGCCCGAAGCCGGACAGGCCTGGCTGCTTGTCATCTTCATCGGGTCCATCATGCTTGCATGGTTCGTCTACAGCCGCATGATCAAGTGGTACACCAAACGCGTGGACGTGAACGAGAAGTTCGCTCCTCTTATCACTCCCAGACTCAGAAAGAAGAAAATGCAGGGCGATTCCGATGAGCCCGACATGAAGAGGTGAAGATTTGCAGGCACTCGAGAAATGTCGTTGGTTTCCATTCAGTGACGAGCCTCTTCTGACGGGAAAGGAATACATACCCAAGTTCTGTGACCCGCAGATCCTGCTCCCCGAGCAGAGCTGTGACGGAAAGTGGCACATGTTCTTCCATTCCTGGATAGGCATACACCACTTCACGTCCACCAGCGGCATAGCCTGGGAACCGCGCAAGATGATTGAGATGCGTGGCCATTCCCCGTTCATTTTCACCGAGAACGAAAACTACTATCTCATCTATGAAAAGCACGATCGGAACATCCCGTTCGTAAGCAGAAGGACGGGTGAGGGCAAGCGAGACAGCTACTCCTGCATAGAAATGAGAACCTCAACGGACCTTGTTACCTGGAGCAAGCCCAGATTGCTTCTCGATGCCCGCACTATACCGTTTGCCGGTGATTATCTGCGTTATCCCCGCATCTCGCGTCCCCAGCTGATCAAGGCCGGCAGTGAATACCGCCTGTATTTCGGGGCATCCTATCTGGCTCTTCCCGATACGGGACAGAAGGTCTCCAGATACTTCGCATCGGTATCCTCATCGTCCCTCAACGGGCCCTATGTTATGCAGAAACCGGAGCGGCCCCTGCTCGAACCCATTCCGGATGACCGCTGGTCGAACCTGGCCTGCGGAAGCATCCGCGTGATTCCCTGCGGGGATTATCTGTATGCCTTCCAGTGCCCGGTCTACTGGGATTCCCAGGAAAAGAAGACCCGAAGCTGCATGCTGCTTCTGAAGAGCAGCGACGGCTATCAGTGGGAGCGCTGCAGCAACGAACCCATTCTGGTTCCCGCAGAACGCGGCTGGGCCAGTTCCTACATCATGGGCTGCGATGTCCACTACAAGGCCGATGAGAAGTGCTGGTACTGCTACTTCTCAGCCAGCGGCAACAAGAAGCTTCTGTTCAATATGGAGTCTATAGGTCTTCTGATAGGAAGCGTTCCCGAAAGGAAACTGAGGTAGTTCTACTGGACCACGAGCTGAGGTCTTCTGTCCAGCTTTATCCTGTCCTGCTTTGAAAGCATCTCTATACCCGCAACGGATCTTCCGCCGATGAAGGTGGAGATTGCGTACATGCTGTTTTTCCAGGCCTCGAGAGAAGGAAAGTCAATGAAACTGTGTATCGTGTCCTCGCAGACAAGGCATTTTGCCGGGGTATCGGCATCGTTGAGCGCCTGGGCGTAGAGGAGGGAGTCGTCAAGAAGCGGGTCGTACCCGGCTGTGATAATCAGGGTCTCCGGCAGGCGGGAGTTGTCCTTGGCAAGAAGCGGTGAGAACAGGGGATCCAGAATGTCCTTCGGTTCGCGGGAGTAGTTCTGGATGTAGTGGACCATTGTCTTCTGGGTCAGAGTGGGGCAGTCCTTGAATTTCTCGTAGCTCTCGGTTCTCATGCGGCCGTCGGTCATGGGGGAGATGAGAATCTGACCTGCGATCTTCGGACCCTTTCGGTCGCGGGCAAGGAGGCTGACGCCGGCTGCCAGGTTTCCTCCGGCACAGTTTCCCATGACATAGATCTTGTCGGGATCAACTTTCCAGTAGCGAGCTCCCTGGGCGGCCCAGAGGAAGGCCTCGTAGCAGTCCTCAAGCGGAACGGGGAACTTGAAATGCGGGGCAAGCCTGTAGTCTACGGCAAGTATCGAGGCTCCGGTGGTGTTGCAGATGTTGCTGCAGACGGCCGAGCACTGTCTCATGTTGCCCAGCATCCAGCCGCCGTCATGGAAGAGTACTATCAGGGAGTTCTGTCCGTTGATGGCCTTGTCACGTACCTTCTCGAAAAGGTAGCCTGTGATGGCCCCGTCCGTAACCGGGATGATGAAGGTTCTGGTGATGATGTCCTTGGTTTTCGGATGATAGAGTTTCCTGACTGTCGACTGGTTGAACTCCGAGCGGTTGTAGGCCTGGATATCGGCTTCAGTGGCAGCCGAAACATCGCCGATGCCCAGTTTGCTTCTTCTTTTGAGGATCCGCTTGAGTTTGGGGGATAAAACATACTCGCCCATGACAGAACATTATGATATAATAAAATGTGTTCAGGTGCAATGTTTTTGCATGGTGCATTAACAATGTCCTAATTACGCAATAACAGTGTAAAAAACAGCATTATCAACAAAGGATGGAACATCGTTTTATGGATAAAAAGACTATCCTGGTCACCGGCGGAACCGGCTTCATCGGCAGTCATGCCTGTGTGGAACTCATCGGTGCAGGCTATGATGTAGTGGTGGTTGACAACCTCGTAAACAGCCATGAGAAGTCCCTGGACAGGGTCGAGCAGATTACCGGAAAGAGGCCGCTTTTCTTCAAGGCCGATGTCTGTGACAAGAAGGCTCTCGATGAGATTTTCGACCGCTGCAGGATAGACAGCGTCATCCATTTCGCCGGCCTGAAGGCGGTGGGCGAGAGCGTTCAAAAACCGCTCGAGTACTTCAAGAACAACCTGGATGCATCCATGACGCTTTGCGAGGTCATGAGAAATCACGGGGTGAAGGATCTGGTCTTCTCCTCCAGCGCCACGGTCTATTCCGGGGACAACGAAATGCCCCTGACCGAACAGAGCCGCACCGGAAACTGCACCAATCCGTATGGCTGGACTAAGTACATGGGAGAGCAGATATTCAAGGCTCTCTGTGTGGCTGACCCGGAGCTTTCCATCATCCTTCTCAGGTATTTCAATCCCGTCGGAGCGCATGAGAGCGGCCTGATAGGCGAGGATCCCCAGGGCATTCCCAACAATCTCATGCCGTATGTCTCCCAGGTTGCCATCGGCAGACGCGATCATCTGACCGTCTTCGGCGACGACTACGACACTCCCGACGGAACCGGCGTGCGCGACTACATCCATGTGGTGGACCTTGCCCGTGCCCATGTGCTGGCCGTACAGTATGCCTTCTCGCACAAGGGCTGCGAGGTTTTCAATATCGGAACAGGTAGGGGATCCAGCGTTCTTG
>JAGCUM010000012.1 GCA_017962865.1 Spirochaetales bacterium | reverse complement strand
TTCTGCAAGAGCCTCAAGGATAACGACGGGGCTCTGGTGCTTGCTTTGGACGAAATCACCGATCCCCACAACCTCGGTGCCATCCTCAGAAGCGCAGACCAGTTCTCGGCGGACCTGATAATAGTTCCCGAGCGTAGAAGCGCAAGCGCCAACGAGACTGTAATCAGAATCTCCTCCGGTGCCGCACAGTATGTGACGATGGCTACGGTGCCGAACCTCGCACGTGAGCTGGATGTACTCAAGCAGTACGGCTTCTGGGTCTACGGTGCCGACATGAACGGTGACAGCTCATACAACATGAAGTTCCCCAAGAGGACGGTTATCGTGATGGGAAGCGAGGGAAGCGGAATGAGGTCCCTCGTAAGGGCCAAGTGCGACCACATAGTCTCAATTCCGATGTCCGGACACATCGATTCACTGAATGTCTCGGTCGCAGCCGGAATCCTCATGTATGAATTCAGAAGGAGCAACCCGGTTTGAGACGGATTCCTGCAATCCTTGCAGTCCTGATCTCTGTTCTTCTGCTGTGTTCCTGCAACGGGAATGCACCTCTTGAGGCCTCCTATACCACAAGCAGCTATACCCTGAGACTCGACGACGGGAAGGTCGTCTCGGATACTGACTGGGTAGTCAATCTCAATAAACCGAAGGACAGGGATTTCGTAATCCTCAACCTGACCGACATACAGCTCAGTACCACCGAGTATATCCTCAACTTCGACCACATCAGGGACATGGTCACATCCCTTGTCGAAACGGTAAAGCCCGACCTGATCACCTATTTGGGGGATATGTCCTACGGACACTGGGGCTCGGATCTGGGAATCAGCTCCTTCATAGACAGCTTCGGCATTCCCTGGGCTCCCGTCTACGGCAACCACGACATGGAGGATTCGGGAATGTCTCCCGATACTCTTGCCAAGTTGTTCAGGAACTTCCGCAACTGCATTTTCCGGGACGGCCAGAGCCTTCTTGCTGTTGATCCGTCATACAACGTAGAGGACAAGGGAAACTACGTGGTCAACATCGTCGATATACAGGACGATGGCTTCGAGGTCGTCAAATCGCTTGTTTTCTTCAATTCCGGAACGGAAGGCGTCACGGATCTTCAGATGAAATGGTATCAGGACTGCATGGACAGCGTCAGCCACTACGGCGGATCGGATCCGGTATCGTCTGCAGTCTTCATGCACATCCCCATCTATGAGTACCGGACTGCAATCTACGAAGCCTGCGGGTACCGTTACGTAACGCCTGCAGAGAGCTATGACCCCTCGTCCTGGAACCCCGGCTATGAGGGATCGTTCGGAGTCTGGCATGAGGGAATCGGATACAGAAACGGCAAGCCCGGTTTTGCAGACATCCTCAAGGCAAAGGGTAACGACCTTCTGGTCTGCGGCCACAACCATACCAACAACTTCTGCGTGGATTATGACGGAATGACATATCTCTACGTACTGAAGACCGGACCGGGGTGCTACTACGAAGAGGGGATGGAAGGCGGAACCGAGATAAGTATTTCCGCATCAGGCGATGCAGATGTCGAGCACTGGTACTTCTACGACGGCCACGGGTGCTTCAACCGTCCGCAGGAATTCAATTGAGTCCGAAAGACAAACCTGCACGCCAGCCTGTCAGAACCGAGTTGTAGCTTACATCCGGAACGTGTATCAGGGGTTTCTCGAATCCCGGAACATAAAGCATGCTCAGTAGGGAAAAGCCTCCGGCCAGAAACAGTGAGGTCTTTTCGCCCAAGTCAAATACAATCTTGGTAGTAGGTCGCAGGACAGCCTCGAAGCTTCTGATAGCGGGCTCGGTTCCGAACATGATGTCAAATCCGGCATACAGACGGTAGCCTTTGTTGCCCAGCAGTCTCAGGTAGGTGTACAGATCTCCGCCGAAGAAATCGGTCAGCCCGAGCCTGAAGCCCTCCCAGAACGTGAGGTCATTGAAGATCGTCCCGGCAATGCCGTCCACTATGCACTGGATGGGGAACGGGAACTCTGCATCCAGCCCCATCTGCCAACGGCCTGCATCGTAGGAAACACCGGCTCCCGAGAGAAGGCCCAGATGTACGTTCACATCCAAACCGTTTCCTGCCGATGCCCCTAATGATGGCGTAATACAGAAGAGTAATGCTAGAATTATAATTAACAGTGGAAAAACAGATAATCGTTTCATCAGTAACTCCGTGAGAACACAAGACCGAAGGGCGATACCGACAAGCTCGTGTCCTTGTCTGCAAACAGTGTGTGCAGGGCGGGAACTCCGATTCCGATTGCAGTACCTATCAGGGCTCCGGCCAACACGTCGGTTGCAAAATGGTTGCCGCTTGCGACCCTGAGGGCTGCAACGGATATCGCAAGCGAATAGGAAAGTGTGGTTACGGGAATCCTCCATTTGGATTCTGGGTTGTATTTCCAGAACACATAGGAGGCAAATGAGGCCCCTGCAAAACTCATCGTGGTGTGGCCTGAGGGGAAGGACCTGTTCCAGCTTCCGGAATCGACCTTATCCTGAGGATAGCCTTCGTAGTACATGTAGGGTCTGGGCCTGTCCGCAAGGCGCTTGATTATCTCGGTTGTTCCCCAGGCAAGGGCCAGGGTCTCGGCATACATGACTCCGATTTTCAAATACTGATCAGGACTTTCGGAAAAAAGCACCGCAGGGCTCAGGAGGGCTGCAATCTCGAGTACGGTGCCCGCGTCGTCCAGCTTCTTGTCGTAGCTCTTCATGAAAGTCCTGTCAAAGCTGTTCACGTTCGCAGAATCGAAGGGATAGGTCGGTTCTGCAGATGCATGAAGGCATACTGCAAGAAGGATGATCAGAACCGCAAAGGCAGAGCGCTTCATAGGCTGATATTTGCTCCTATGGAGAACTGGGTGTCGGTACGTTTTCCCGAGTATTCTTTCGTCTGAGAATTGAAGTTCCATTTTCCGATCCAGTCGAGCTCGAC
>JAGCUM010000101.1 GCA_017962865.1 Spirochaetales bacterium | reverse complement strand
TGCGCCTGATGTTGCCGGCAGCGAGATTCCTGGGGTTTGCATATGGCTCCGAAAGGGTGGCGTTTATCCGTTCGAACTCGGCCTTTTTCAAAAAGACCTCGCCCCTGACTGCGATATCGATTTCTTCATTAAGCCTGAGGGGAACAGAATAGATGGTTTTCACATTTGCAGTGACATCGTTTCCCACGAAGCCGTTGCCGCGAGTGACAGCTCTTGCCAGCAGTCCTTTCTCGTAGTAGAGGACTATTGAAAAGCCGTCAAGCTTTTCTTCCAGCACGAACGAGAGGTTCTCCCCGGTGTTTTTTGTTGTCTTTGTTATCCACGAGAGAATTTCGGTGTCGCTGTAGGCTTTATCCAGGCTCAGTACCGGAATCGAGTGCTCGACCTCGGGGAAATCCGAGGAGAGATCGCTTCCGACTCTCTGTGTCGGAGAGTCCGGACTCCTGGTTTCAGGATGTTCGGCCTCAATGCGTGCAAGCTCATCGAACAGCCTGTCGTATTCCAGGTCCGAGACAAGGGGTCTGCCATCCACATAATAGGCTTTTTGATATTCCGTCAGGAGTTTCCCCAACTCCCGGGCTCTGCTGTGATAATCCATGATTTCATTTTATAACAAAATAGGGAGGCGTGCTACCTTCATTGTTCTTTTCTGAATAATGGAAACATCTCAAAACTGAATGACAAATGCATAAGCATTAAGTGATTTTCGCAAAAACTTTCGAAATACGGGTGATAAAGGGGTTGTTTCTGTATGTAGTAACACATTTTTATGTATATTGTTCTTGCACCATGTGCATATGCGTTGTATATTTTAAGTTGCGCGTTATGCATTGACAGTAAATATAACTTCAAAGAACAGAGGGAGTGCATGAAACAGAGATACAACAGGCTTACAGTCATCAAGGACCTGATCAAGAAGAACCGGATCGACAATCAGGATACGCTTCTGAACCTGCTCAGGCAGGAGGGCTACGAAGTAACCCAGGCCACGCTTTCGAGGGATCTCAAGATGCTGAAGGTCGGAAAGATTTCCGACGGTTGGAGTGGTTACTACTATTCGCTTCCCGACAACGACCTTGTGGCAGAGTCCGAGAAGAGCTACATCCAGGATGTCAGGCGCGGGGTCATCTCCATGGAGTTCAGCGGAAACATCGGCGTTATCAAGACCCGCGAAGGTCACGCAAACAGCGTGGCGGTAGGACTTGAGGCCCTGTCTCTTCCCGAAATCCTGGGAACACTGGCCGGCGACGACACGATTATCGTGATTCTCAGGGAAGGAATGACCAAAGAAGATCTTCAGGAAAGCTTCAAATCCAGGATTCCGGAAGTTGAGGACTGATAGAGATGAGCAAGCTTGATTACAAAAATCTGGACCTTACCCGCAGTATTTCAGAGCTGAAAGAACAGAAACCTTTCGACATCAGGAAGAATCTCAGTGCCGAACGCATCGAGGGCGCCACAATCCGGGAGGCGGGAAGCCTCTGCTACAACTACGGAGCCATGCCCGTCGACGACAAGATCATAGACGCCCTTCAGGCTCTTGCGGATGAGCAGCAGCTGATCGACAAGTACAAGGCTCTTCTGTGCGGCGAGGTGATGAATACAGGTGAAAAGCGTCTGGTTCTTCATCAGCTCACCCGTGGTCGCGCCTGGAATGGACTTGAGGTCAAAGCCGACGGAGTGGAGAAGGGAGCCTTCTATGAAGGTGAACTTGCAAAGATCAAGGATTTTTCCGAGAAGGTGAGAAGCGGACAGATCAAGGGATCCACAGGTAAGGAAATCAAAACGGTAGTCCAAATCGGGATCGGTGGCTCTGATTTGGGACCTAGAGCGCTCTGCTATGCTATCAATCTGATCGGACCGGAGGATGGCTGCACAAAGAAGCTGAATGCCAGATTCATTTCCAACGTGGACCCGGACGATGCCTGCGCCGTACTTGAAGGACTGGACCTGGAGAGCACTCTCTTCATTCTTGTTTCCAAGAGCGGAACAACACAGGAAACGCTTGCCAACCGCGATCTCGTTTTCAAGGTCATGGAGAACAGCGGCATCAAGGGACTTGTACCGCAGAAGCATGTTGTGGCGGTGACCAGCAACACCAGCCCGCTTGCAAACAACCCGGATATTCTGGCTGTGTTCTTCATGGATGACTATATCGGCGGCCGCTATTCGGCAACCAGCCCGGTAGGCGGGGTTATCCTCTCGCTCACTTACGGCTTCGATGTTTTCAAGAGCATTCTGGACGGAGCGCATGCAGAGGATGTGGCTGCCCTTGAGCCCGATATCCGCAAGAACGGAACCCTGATGGATGCCATGATCGGTGTTTATCTGCGAAACGTTCTCGGTTATCCCTATACCGCCGTACTCCCGTACAGCCAGAGCCTGCACAGGATGCCGGCTCACTTCCAGCAGCTGGATATGGAGTCGAACGGAAAGAGCGTGAACCGCTTCGGTGAGCCGATTGCCTACAAGACCGGTCCGGTCATCTTCGGAGAACCGGGAACCAACGGACAGCATTCCTTCTACCAGCTTCTGCATCAGGGTACGGACATCGTGCCTCTGCAGTTCATGGGCTTCAGACAGAAGGAAGGCAATCTGGATGCAGTTAACGGCGGATCGGACAGCCAGACCAAGCTCAAGGCCAACCTGGCTGCGCAGATCGTGGCATTCGCCTGCGGAAAGGACAACGCGGCAGAGCCCAACAAGGCGTTCGACGGCGGCAGGCCCTCGAGCCTTCTGGTTGCGGACAGGCTTTGTCCGTTCACGCTGGGCGCGATTCTCGCCCATTTCGAAAACAAGGTCATGTTCCAGGGTTTCGTCTGGAACATAAACAGCTTCGACCAGGAAGGTGTCCAGCTGGGCAAGATCCTGGCCAAGAAGGTCCTCGCAGGCTGCGGGGACGATGACAGACTTCTGGCATACTCCGGTCTTCTGGGGATGCAATTCTGATTAGGAGGGCAATATGGTTGGAATCATAATTGCTGTAGTTGTTGTTCTTTTGGTTTTGCTGGTCGCTTCGACCTACAATGCATGCGTCAGACTGAAGAATCAGGGCGAAGAGGCCTATGCGCAGATCGATGCGCACCTCAAGCAGAGATATGACCTGATTCCGAACCTCGTCGAGACCGTCAAGGGATATGCCAAGCACGAGCAGGGCACCCTCACTGCAGTCATCGAGGCAAGAAACAAGGCAATGAGCGCCTCGGGAGTCGAGGAGAAGGACAAGGCAGACAAGGCCTTCGAAGGCACCCTCAAGTCCCTGTTCGCACTCTCCGAAGCCTATCCCGATCTCAAAGCCAACACCAACTTCATGGATCTGCAGAACCAGCTTTCCAAGCTCGAGACAGAGATCCTCCAGGCACGCAAGTACTACAACGGCGTGGTCAAGACCTTCAACACGAAGATCGAGACCTTCCCGACATCCCTGATTGTCGGTCTGTTCGGCGGAAAGTTCAAGAAGATGGCCTATCTCGAGGTTGCCGAAGCCGAAAGACAGAACGTCAAGGTTCAGTTCTGAATATGAAGAAGATCCTGCTTCTGGGCCTCGTCCTTGCGGCGGGGCTTTCGTCTGTGTTCGCGGCGACTGACTACTACATCAAGAACTACGACGTGCAGATCACCGTGGGAAACAACGCGGTGCACCACGTCGTCGAGACTCTTGATGTGTATTTCGAGGGTCCGCACCACGGAATCGTGCGCGAGATTCCCGTCGACTACAGGGACTACAACAACAAGACCTACGCTCGCATTTCCAATCTCAAGTGCTCCGACGACTACGAAGCGCAGACCGACAACGGCTACTTCGTCATGCAGATCGGCTCCGCTTCCAGGACCCTGCGCGGCGACGTGAGGTACGTTATCGAGTACGACTACGACCTG
>JAGCUM010000100.1 GCA_017962865.1 Spirochaetales bacterium | reverse complement strand
TCCTCAACAGCGGCGGAGCAGATATCGGAACCGGTCTTGATACCATATCGGCAAAGATAGTTTCCGAGGTCCTCAAGCTTCCTTTGGACAGGATAACGGTGATATCGGGCGATACCGATTCCTGCGCCTTCGATACAGGCGCCTATGCCTCGTCAGGTACTTTCTTCAGCGGCAATGCCTCTCTTGAGGCTACCAGGAAACTGAAGGAGATGATGATCAGCGAAGCTGCCTTCCAGATGGAGGAAAACGAATCTGATCTGGATGTCCGTGCCCCGGGAGAAATCTATTCCCGCAAGACAGGGAAAACGCTTTCCTACTATGAGCTTTCGCATACTGCGTGCAGCGGAACGGGACATGGGCAGATGATTGCCCACGGCACATTCGTCACCGGTGCTTCTTCGGTGCCGTACGGTGCCCACTTCGCACAGGTCGCAGTGAATGTCAGGACAGGGGAGATAAAGGTACAGAAGTTCTACGCCCTTCAGGATGCGGGAACACCTATAAATCCTGAGGTAGCGCTCTGTCAGATGTACGGGGCGGTGATGAAATCGATAGGGCATTCGCTCCATGAGGATATGATCCTTGATGAGAAGGGACGTTGTCTGACTGCCAACATGACGGACTACGGGGTGCCGATGATAAGCGAGGCCCCGAAGGATTTCAAGGCGGTGCTGATAGATGTTAATGATGAGTTCGGTCCGTTCGGTGCCAAGTCGATTTCAGAAATCGCCTGTAACGGAGCTGCACCTGCCATAGGAATTGCAATTCACGATGCCTGCGGTATCTGGCTGAGAAGCTGGCCCATGACGCCGGAAAAAGTCTTGAAAGAACTCGGAAAGTTCTGATACTATAAGCGTTGAGGATTACTCAATATATAACAAACTGTTTCTTCAGATACCCCCGCATCAGGGGGTATCGCCTTGTTAGGAGGTTGTTCTCATGGAATCCGTTACAATTCCGATGACGTATTACCGTTCAGGATTCTTCGGTCTTTCGACAGAAGTCATCTTCAAGCCGTATACGATAGCCCATTTCGTACCTATACTGCTGGCAATTGCGGCAATTATCCTGATCTGGAGATATCGTGATGCTATCCGAAACTGGAAGCATGAGAGGGATTTCAGATTCATATATGCCTTCGTGATGATCATCGTCGAGATGTCATACTTCTGGAGACTGCAGTATGTGGGACCCGGAATGGACGACGATACAACCATGATGGGCTTCCTGCCGCTTCAGGTCTGTCAGTGGACTCTGATACTCACCACATTCATGATGATGAGCAAGTCCAAGAGGCTGTTCTCGATGAGCTTCTTCATGACCATGAGCGTAGGGCTTCTGCCGCTGATGGTTCCCGCAGTCATTTCATATACAGGGCCTGCCTACTACAGGTATTACCAGTTCTGGTGCGAGCACCTTCTGCCGATCATCGGCATGTTCTACATGATGTTCGTCCACGGCTATGAGGCAAAACCGTCGGGGATATTCATGACTCTGGGATTCCTGGTGCTGCTAGCATTGCCGTGCATCTACTTCAATGAACATTTCGAGGATTCCGAGTACATGTATCTCAAGCATTCGGAGTACGATATGCTCAGCTTCCTGCCGGAGTCTCCTTACCTTACGCTTCTGATTCTTCTTGCAGCTGTCCTTATTCTTCTGGGACTGACTTACCTGATCTACGGTCTGGTTACCGGAAAGTTCAGGAAGGCAAAGACTCAGGAAGCAGTAGAACAGTAATCTATATATACTAAACAAGCTTATTTTGTTGCAATTTGTTGCACGCAGTAGTAAACTTACTGTGGCGGGGTTTTGCGCCCCGAGATAGAAGAACTCGGAGGATTTCAACATGGATTTCGATGCCATAAAGAAAGCTGCACAGAAATACGGTCCCGATATGACCAGATTCCTCAGGGATATGATTGCCATTCCCTCAGAAAGCTGCGAAGAGAAGGGTGTTGTCCATAGAATCAAGGAAGAGATGGAAAAGCTCGGCTATGACAAGGTCGAGATCGACGGTCTCGGAAACGTAATCGGATGGATGGGAGAGGGTGACAAGATCATCGCCATCGATTCGCATATCGATACGGTCGGAATCGGAAACATCAACAACTGGACCGATGACCCATACAAGGGCTATGAGACCGACAAGGTCATCTACGGCCGCGGCGGGTCTGATCAGGAAGGCGGAATGGCATCAGCAACCTATGGTGCCAGGATCATGAAGGACCTCGGTCTTATCCCGGAAGGCTATAAGATCATGGTAGTGGGATCGGTTCAGGAAGAGGACTGTGACGGAATGTGCTGGCAGTACATCTACAACGTCGACAAGATCAAACCTGAATTCGTGATTTCAACCGAGCCCACCGATGGCGGTATCTACCGCGGACACAGGGGAAGGATGGAAATCCGTGTGGACGTGAAGGGTATTTCCTGTCATGGTTCTGCCCCCGAGAGAGGTGATAACGCTATCTTCAAGATGGCAGATATCCTCCAGGATGTGAGATCTCTCAACGAGAATCCTGCCGATGACAGCGTCGAGATAAAGGGCCTCGTGAAGATGCTGGATCCCAAGTACAACCCCGAGCACTTCGAGGATGCCAGATTCCTCGGCCGCGGAACATGTACCGTCAGCCAGATCTTCTACACATCCCCGTCAAGATGCGCAGTCGCAGACAGCTGTGCAATCTCCATCGACCGCAGAATGACTGCAGGTGAGACCTATCAGACCTGTCTGAAGGAGATCGAGGATCTTCCTGCAGTGAAGAAGTATGCCAAGGATGTCAAGGTCAGCATGTACTGGTATGACAGACCGGCATGGACGGGAGAGGTCTACAAGACAGAGTGTTTCTTCCCGACATGGATCAACAAGGAGAATGCACCTCACGTCCAGGCTCTTGCAGATGCCTACCATGCCCTCTGGGGCCAGGAGCGTATCTGGGCAGATGATACTGCCAGGAGCAAGAGAGAAGGCCGCCCGCTGATTGACAAGTGGACATTCTCAACCAACGGAGTATCGATTCAGGGCCGCTACGGGATTCCGTGTGTAGGATTCGGTCCCGGTGCCGAGAGCCAGGCCCATGCCCCCAATGAAATCACATGGAAGCAGGACCTTGTGGTCTGTGCTTCGGTACTTGCAGCCGCACCGATGCTCTACAAGCCTTCGGATGCAAATGAGAGCGCAACCAGCTTCCGCCAGCAGCTGACCGGCAACGATATCAGATAATCAGGAGAAAAGAAATGAGCAAAGCACTTGAACTCGCAAGACATCTGGAGACTCTTCATATCAACAACATGTACAAGAACGATTTCTATTGGACATGGGACAAGACCGATGAGGAGCTGGATGCCATCTTCACCGTTGCAGATGCACTGAGGGATCTGCGCGAGCGCAACAAGAGCACCAGGATCTTCGATTCGGGCCTCGGAATCTCCATTTTCAGGGATAATTCGACCAGAACCCGTTTCTCCTTTGCCAGCGCATGTAATCTCCTGGGACTTGAAGAGCAGGTCCTGGACGAGAAGGTCTCCCAGATAGCCCACGGTGAGACTGTCCGCGAAACTGCCAATATGGTATCGTTCATGGCCGATGTCGTGGGAATCCGCGACGACATGTTCATCGGAGAAGGCCACAAGTACCAGAAGACCTTCATCGATGCCTGCGAGTACGGATACAGACACGGGATTCTTGAGCAGAGGCCGACTCTGGTCAACCTGCAGTGCGATGTAGACCATCCCACACAGTGTATGGCAGATATGCTTCATGTCATCCATCAGTTCGGAGGAGTGGAGAACCTCAAGGGAAAGAAGGTTGCCATGACCTGGGCCTACAGCCCCTCATACGGCAAGCCGCTGAGTGTCCCGCAGGGTGTTATCGGACTGTTCACACGTTTCGGAATGGATGTCACGCTTGCCCATCCGGAAGGCTATGAAGTGATGCCCGACGTAATCGAGATTGCAAAGAAGAATGTTGCTGCCACAGGCGGCTCATTCAAGCAGTGCAACAGCATGGACGAGGCATTCAAGGACGCCGACATCGTCTACCCGAAGAGCTGGGCTCCGTTTGCAGCAATGGAAGAGAGAACCCGCCTCTACCAGAAGGGGGACAAGGCCGGTATCGATGCCCTCGAGAAGAAGCTTCTTGCCCAGAATGCCGAGCATAAGGACTGGACCTGCTCCGAAGAAAAGATGAAGCTCACAAAGGATGGCAAGGCCCTCTATCTGCACTGCCTGCCTGCAGACATCTCCGGTCTTTCCTGCAAGGAAGGTGAGGTCGATGATTCGGTCTTCGACCGCTACCTCGATCCGCTGTACAAGCAGGCTTCCTACAAGCCCTATGTCATCGCAGCAATGATCTTCATGTCAAAGGTCAAGGATCCCGTGAAGACCCTCATGGCGCTTGATTCTTCTGACAAGCTTAGGAAAATGTTCTGATATAAGTAATTGTTGTATAAGAGGCTTCCGTTCGGAGGCCTCTTTTTTGTCGGAAAAAAGATGAAAAAATGCCAAATATTGTTGCATTTTTGCCCTGAAACTTCTAATGAAAAGTGCAGTTTTTCTGTATAGGGATTCTGAAGGGTAAAACCCGAAGGAGTCTCTATGAAAAGAAAGTTTTATTTATTGTTGATTGCTGTATCGGTCATTGTCGTCGCAATGTCTTGCCGTGATTCCGGAGAAGGG
>JAGCUM010000099.1 GCA_017962865.1 Spirochaetales bacterium | reverse complement strand
CGAAGCCCTCGCAGATCTCCAGACCGGTTGCCTTGTAGAACTGCATTGCAACCTCCGGGTTCAGGGCCACTCCTGCGGTTGTCATGTGACGCACGGAGGAGAAATCGTACTTGGACAGGTCTTCCTTGATCATCATCCTGAGCATCGTGGGCGGTGCGCAGAAGGTCGTGATATGGTACTTGGCGAACATCGGCAGGATATCATCCGCGTGGAAGCGGTCGAAATCGTAGACGAAAACCGCTCCCTCGCACATCCACTGGCCGTACAGTTTGCCCCAGAGGCTCTTTCCCCATCCGGTGTCGGAAATGGTGAAATGAAGGCCGTCAGGCTCACAACAGTGCCAATATTTTGCAGTAAGGAAGTGTCCCAGGGCATAGGTGTGCTTGTGCTCCACCATCTTGGGATTGCCCGTGGTACCCGATGAGAAGAACATCAGAGCAGGCTCATCGCCGCATGGGGTTTCGGCCGTGCGCCTGAAGGAGCTCTTGAACATCGGATACTCCTTGTTGAAGTCCCTCCAGCCCTCTCTCTGTCCGCCCACTAACATCTTCAGAGTCAGAGTGGGACACTGCGGCTGGACCTTGTCCACTATCTGTGCACAGTCGCCGTCGGCAGTACAGACGATGGCCTTCACGCCTGCGGCATTGAAACGGTATTCGAAATCGTGCTCGCGAAGCTGATACGTTGCCGGAATGGCGATGGCTCCGATCTTGTGGAGTGCCACCATGGCAGGCCAGAACTGATAGTGCCTCTTGAGCACCAGCATGACCTTGTCGCCCTTGCCTATTCCCATGGACACGAAGTAATTGGCAACTCTTGCGCTCTCACGCTTGATGTCCATGAACGTGAAGCGTCTCTCGTTCTTCTCCTTGTCCAGATGGATCATGGCAAGCTTCTCAGGATATTTTTCTGCAAGGGCATCGACGATGTCGTAGCCGAAGTTGAACTTCTCGGCATTCTTGAACGACACATCCACCAGGCTGCCCTTCGCGTTCTCCTTGCAGTCTGCGAACTTGTTTGCAAGAAGCTTCAGCGAGGAAGGAACGGCCATACTGGCCATGAGGTTGGTTCCGGCATCGACGGTCTCATCCTCTCCGGGAAGAACAACTGCCACGAACAGACAGTCCTTGCCGTCTATGGCTATCATTCCGTGGGGTGTGGATGAGTTGTAGTAGATACAATCGCCCTCGTGGAGGACTTCCTTGTTGGTTCCGACCTGAACCAGAAGAGAACCGCTTATGACGATGTCGAACTCCTGTCCGGCATGCGTGGCAAGCTGAATCGGCTTGCTCTGGAGCTCCTCGGAGTAGTCGTATTTGACCCAGTAAGGCTCGGCGATCTTGTTCTTGAACTTGGGAGCCAGGTTCTGGATGTCGATTCCCATCTCCTTGGCCGTCTGCTGACCGTGACCGCGCCTTGTGACCGTGTAGGAAGTCAGTCTGGTCGAATGTCCTTCCAGAAGGTCGGTGATATCGATGTTGAATGCAAGGGCGCACTTGTGTATGAAGGAGAACGGAAGGTCCGTCTCCCCGCTCTCATAGGCCTTGTACTCTGCAAGGCTGAGATTCGTGCGCTGCGCCATGGTGTTCTGGGAATAACCCAGGATCTCGCGCATTTCCCTGATACGGGAGGCAACTTCCAGAAGCTGCGATTTCGTGGTGTCCACAATTCCTCCTTCCGCCTTCAGAAACAAAAAAAGCTCGTCCCAAAGACTTCATCAGTTCTTTGAGACGAGCACATATCCATTTCATGAACATGATACCCGCGGTACCACTCAAATTGTGCAATCCTGCACCACTTTAGGCTCCAACAAGCCCTATGCCCTTACGCGGCAGACTCGGGAGGACATTACTCACCGTCCGGTTTTCCTTCCCCCAGCTCGGAAGTGATAGGTTTTCAGGCCCTTCGCAACTGGCTCTCACCGTACCCAGCTCGCTGATGCTATCTTCCTGAACCGTCTTCGTCAACGCTATTGCGCTTTTTCTACCACTTTAGGGTGTTTTTGTCAACAGAAACGACTCAAGTGTCAGACAAGATTCAGAATCTTCTCCGACTCTTCCTTCATCCTGTATTTGAGAATCTTTCCGGCGGCATTCATCGGGAAGGTATCCACGAACATGAAGTACCTGGGCACCTTATGCCTTGCCATGGACTTGTAGCCGTAGTCCTTCATCTCCGCCTCGTCCGCACTCTGACCCTCATGAAGCACGACCCAGGCGCAGGCCTCCTCTCCGTAGACCTTGTCCTTCACTCCCACGACCTGAACATCGCGGACCTTGGGATTCGTGAGGTAGAACTCCTCGATCTCCCTCGGATAGATGTTCTCTCCTCCGCGGATGATCATGTCCTTCAGACGGCCGGTTACCTTGTAGTAGCCGTCGCTGGTGCGGCAGCAGATATCTCCGGTATGGAGCCATCCGTCGGCATCGATGGTCTTGGCAGTGGCCTCGGGCATCTTGTAATAACCTTTCATGATATTGAAGCCGCGTGCGACGAATTCACCGTTCTCGCCGTCGGGGAGATCCTTTCCGGTCTCGGGATCGATGATCTTGCACTCGATTCCCGGGAAGGCCGAACCGACGGTCTCAACCCTATGATCGAGGTCCTCGTTGACCTCTCCCATGGTGCACCCGGGCGAGCTCTCGGTCTGTCCGTAGACGGATAGGATTTCGGTCATGTTCATCTCGATGGCTGCCCTTCTCATAAGGTCGGGAGGACAGTTCGAACCGGCCATTATGCCTGTTCTCATGTAGGAGAAATCCGTATGAACGAAGTCCTCATGATTGAACATAGCTATAAACATTGTAGGTACACCGTTGAAACAGGTTATCTTTTCCTGATTTATGCAGGCCAGCGATGACTTGGGCGAGAAGTAAGGCATCGGACAGATCGTACCGCCGTGAGTCATCAGGTTCGTCATCGACAGGACCATGCCGAAGCAGTGGAACATCGGAACCTGAATCATCATGCGGTCGGCAGTCGAGATGTCCATCCTGTCACCGATGGTCTTTCCGTTGTTGATGATGTTTCTGTGGGTAAGCATGACGCCCTTGGGGAATCCGGTGGTTCCTGAGGTGTACTGCATGTTGCACACGTCATCGGGTCTTACCATCGAAGCCCTGCGGCGGACCTCCTCCATCGGAACATCGTCTGCACGCTCGAGCATCTGCTCCCATGAGAGGGCTCCGTCCATCTCGAAACCGACGGTAACCACATTGCGCAAAAACGGCAGTCTCTTTGCAAAGAGAGGCTCGCCCTTTCTGTGGGTTGCCAGCTCGGGACAGAGCTCCTGGATTATCTGCTTGTAGTTCGACTCCCTGACGCTCTCGATCATAACAAGCGTATGGGTGTCCGACTGCCTCAGAAGATATTCGGCCTCATGAATCTTGTAGGCGGTATTCACAGTGACAAGGACTGCACCTATCTTGGTGGCTGCCCAGAAGGACAGAAACCATGCGGGGATGTTGGTTGCCCAGACGGCAACATGGTAGCCGGGCTTGACTCCCATTGATATGAAAGCTGCCGCAACACGGTCCACATCACGTCTGAATTCCCTGTATGTCCTTGTATAATCAAGGGTTGTGCATTTGATTGCATACTGATCGGGATAAGTTTCCGCCATCTTGTCCAGCACATCGCCGAAGGTGGCGTCTATGACCTCGTACTTCTTCCACGGGAATGTACCCGTGCCCGAGCGGTTCTCATAGAGTGCAGAGGTCTTGGCCTCCTCCCCCGAGACCCTGGAGATGAAGTTTGCAAAGTGGGTCAGGACGATGTCCGCATCCCGGATCTCATCGTTCCAGTCAACGGTGAAGAAACCCTCGTAGTTGAGGGACCTCAGGGCCTTGAGGAAGTCATCTACAGGAAGGCTTCCCTCACCCATCAGTACATCCGCACCGTCTCGCCTGTCGCCTATTCTCACGTAGCGGATGTAGGCACCGAGGGTCTTGATGGTGGTCTCTGCGCTCTCATCGCCTTCGAAGAAGGTCTGGCGGATGTTCCATGCAGCTCCGATGGCCGACGAAGCGAACACATTGATTATCTGAAGCAGGTTCTGGGTCTTGGCAAGAGGACCTGAAGTCTCGAAGAGGATTCCGATGTTCTGTTTCTGGGCACGCGAGATTGCCGCATTCATCTTGGCAAGAAGCGCCTGCTCGTCAGGCATGGAGCTCACATGGACAATCACGTTCTCTATACCTGCAAGGGCAGCCATATCCACATACTGGACAAGGGAGATCGGAGATGCCTCGTCGGACTCGACGTCAAGAGGATAAGTCAGGGCACAGACCTCGATGCGGTTGTTGCGCAGCTTGTTTCTTGCCTCGGAAACCATCTCGGCTCTAAGGATGCTGTCGGAATGGCTCTGCCTTTCCTCAGATGCATTCCAGATCTCGATACCGTCCATGCCGTAATCGGCGGCAAAGCGGCAGAGCGATGAGAACGACGGCCTCTGGACATCCCTGGTGGAGAAAGCGATCTTCATCTCTGGGACTCCTCGTAGGCAATCTTGTTCAGGGCATTGATGTAGGCCCTTATCGATGCTCCGACGATATCCGGAGAGATACCGTTTCCGGAGTAGAGTTTTCCGTTGCTCCTAAGTCGTACAAGAGTGGAACCGAGGGACTCGCGGCCCTCCGTAACGGCCTGGATCTGGAAATCATCCAGTTCATAATGATGGCCTATACACTGCTCTATAGCTGCAAAAGCTGAATCTATCGGGCCGTTTCCGGTACCTATTCCGCTGATTTTCTCTCCGTCGCGCTCCAGCACTACATTGGTTACGCTGTTGACCTTGTTGGACATTGTTCCGATGTAATTCTTGAGCTTGTAGGTAGCAGGAACCTGCATGGCACTGGATGCCACGATGGCCTCGAGCTCCTTGCCTCCGATGGAGGACTTCTGCTCGCAGAAATGCATCAGGACCCTATAGACCTTGTCGAGGTCGGCTTCCGAAAGATCATAGCCGAGGCTTTTGACAGCCATTCCGACCTGCTGGATGGTACTCTCCGAATCCAAAAAGATCGCAGACCCCACGATGGCAGGTCTTTCGTCCTTCTCGTTTCCGGCCTGCATCTTCTTCAGCAGGCTCTCGATATCGGACTGGAGCTCCGTGAAATGAAGGGAAGACTCCAGACCCAGCTGGGCGCCCTTGGTCTTGAAAGCCTGAGCAAAGCTTCCGACAGTAAGACAGTCACCGGTCACGGAGGCCTTCACTGCATCTGCTCCCGCCTGAAGCGATGCAAGGGCATCAGCAACGGCAAGGCTGATTGAATCGGAAACCCTCACGGCCAGAGGAAGCTTCACGGCATCCTTGACTGCTTTGACCAGGGATGCGAACTCCTCGGGCATCATGATTCCTGCATCATCGCAGATTGAAACACTCGTCGCCCCACTCTCCTTCGCGGCAAGACAAGCCTGAATTAGGAAGGAAACATCGCTTCTCGTGGCATCGAGGGCCTCGAATTCCACATCCTCACACATGGACCTGGCCGTACTGACAAGCTCCGTGATTCGCTCGAGCATCTTGGGGGCCTTGAGGCGGTACATGTATTCCATCTGGACCGTGGAAACCGGAAGGCTCACGATCAGATGGGATCTGGATGCACCCTTCACGCAATCGGCAGCAAGACGGATATCCTCCGCTGTCACCCCGGCCGGAACGGCAACGACATCGCCGCTGACGGACTGGGCTATG